>CASBQM010000362.1 GCA_949127645.1 Synechococcales cyanobacterium PMM_0036 | reverse complement strand
TAAAATTGGCTTCGATATTTTTTTGAACCGTTTTATAAGCAATCTCTGGCGAGGTTCGCAATTGCCCACGGCAAATTAACGCCTGGGGACGAGGCTCAATATTTTGTAGGAAATAGATCGACCAGGGAAAACAGGTTTGGAGACTGGCTTCTTCTTCCCGACTCATGGGATGCAGGGGCGATCGCAGTTCTGGTACAAGGGCTGGCAGAGGATCAGGCGGTGAATTCACCGCAGGTTTTGCAGTAGAGGGCGATCGTCCCCGTTGCACTAACACCCAGTACAGCGTTGAGCTGACGACAAAGGCTACAAACAGCACTAGCAGCAGGGATAAATCATTGCCTTGACTACCGTTAATCAGCAGCCAACTCACCCAGGCAAACGCAGGGATCATCATCACCAGCCACAGCAGCCAGACTGGCGTTCGGGTAATGCCCGCAACGCTACGTTGCACGATAAAGTAAGTAAGGATTCCGATTAGAATCAGAAGCAGCAAAATCATGCCGTGAATCTCGAATGCGGTTGTGCAGCTAAACTAGGAGAATTAACAAGCTTATTCTGAGAATGTCGTTGTCTTCTGAGAATGTCATTGTCAAACTTGCCTGATTCAATTTTAAGTTCTAATTTTTCTCAATTTCAATTTGTCTCGAAATACTGACACTCAGATCGTAGCTAATCTTTCCGGCTAATCTTTCCGGCTAATCTCTCTGAATGACGGCTGAACTTCCTCTGCACAATCCATTCAAACTTCCTCGATCGGTTTTTGACACTGTTCTCGCTTTTCCGCCCAACCGCGAAACGCTAGGAGGAACGGCATACTTAATGCTGGAGAACACAGGCAATATCCTCGTAGACTGCCCCGCCTGGGAAACAGGAAATCAGGCGTTTCTGAAAGAAAAAGGCGTACGCTGGCTCTTTTTGACGCATCGAGGGGCGATCGCCCATGTCAAAGAAATTCAGCAAACCCTCGGCTGTGAGGTGCTGATTCAAGAGCAGGAGGCGTACTTGCTGCCCGGAATTCCTGTCACCTCCTTTCAGCAGGAGTTTAGCCTTAGCCCTACTAGCCGGGTGATTTGGACTTGCGGCTATTCTCCTGGCTCCTCTTGCTTACACTCTGCTCTAGAAGGCGGCGTACTGTTTACCGGACGGCACATCTTGCCTAATCAACAGGGCGAACCCGTGCCTCTGCGAATTTCTAGAACTTTTCACTGGCGCAGACAAATCGAGAATGTGCAGAAATTGTGCGATCGCTTTTCTTCTGAGACACTGCAATATATCTGTCCTGGCGCTAGTACGGGGTTTCTCAGAGGTGAACGGGCGATCGATCGGGCTTACGATCGGCTGATGAAAATCGATCTGCAAGCCTGTCTGCAAGTCCGACCCCTGCTATAGAAGAGCATCTGCCCCTGAGGAACTGAGATTGACTTATGGAACATACTTCGGGTGGGGTGATTGCGGGTGAGCTAGCTGCCGTGCTGCTGTTGGTTCTCGCCAACGGTTTTTTTGTTGCCGCAGAGTTTGCGCTGGTGGCGGTTCGGCGCAGTCGGGTTGATCAGATGGTGGCAGAGGGCAAACCCCTAGCCCGAAAATTACAGCGCGCCGTGAGCCATCTAGATTCCTATCTGGCTGCGACTCAGCTCGGAGTTACTATGTCTTCTCTGGGGTTGGGCTGGCTAGGAGAACCCGCCATTTCTCAGCTAGTAGAGCCAGTCCTCGCCAAAATTCTGCCTACCAGCATTGCGGCGCTGGGGTCTCACACGCTGTCTATTATCGTTGCGTTTACGATAATGACCTGTTTGCACATTGTCTTGGGCGAGCTTGCCCCCAAGAGCCTGGCGCTTCAGCAGCCAGAAAGCACCTCGCTATTTGTGATTCAGCCCCTAGAAGCCTATCTTGCCCTGTTTCGTCCGGCGGTAACGGTGCTGAATAATTTGGGCAACTGGGTGCTGCATCTCATGGGCTTGCAAACCGGGAGCGGCGAACAGCTCGTGCATTCTCCGGCAGAAATTCGGCTATTGGTGTCGGCGAGTCGTCAGGCAGGGCTACTGGGCGAAGCTGAGGAAGACGTGGTAGAGCGGGTGTTTCGGCTGGGTGTGCAGCGGATCAATGCCTTAATGACTCCGCGTGTAGACATGGTGTGGCTGGATGCTGAAGATCCCATGCGCGAAATTCAAAACACGATCGTCACTAGCGTCTACTCTCACTTCCCCATCTGTCAGGGCAATGTAGATGAGCTACTGGGCTTTGTCACGGCAAAAGAGGTGCTAGCAGCCAGCCTCACCGAACCTTTGACGCTGACAAAGCTGATGAAAATGATCACGCCGCCGCTGTATGTGCCGGAGGTGATGAGCGCCTTTAACGGACTGGAGATCTTTAGGCAGTCCGGTCGGCACGTGGCAGCGGTGGTGGATGAATATGGCGCAATTCAGGGCTTGGTGACGCTCAACGATATTTTGGAGGCGATCGTTGGCGATATCCGCACGGGCGACGAACCTGCCGAGCCGCAGTCTGTGCAGAATGAAGACGGCTCTTGGCTACTAGATGGGCGAGTGCCAATTGAAGAATTTCAGGATATTTTTGGCATTCGAGAGCTGCCGGATGGCGAGGCATCCATGTATCAAACTTTGGGCGGACTGGTGCTGACCCATCTAGGACATGTGCCCAAAATGGGAGAATCCTTTAGCTGGCAACATTTAGATTTTCAAGTCGTGGCAATGAACCGGAATCGGGTGAGCAAGGTGCGGGTCAAGTCAAATACCTGAAGCGAAGGCTAAATCACGCGATGTGCAACTTGGTCTGAAAGTCTTGTGGAATGGGCAGATCGCCCTTGGCGCAGTCAACGGCAAAGCTACTTCAGCGGCTAGGAGGACATCAGATATCGATCGCCATAGAGCCAGCAGAAATCTTTCATCAATGTGAACCAGGAGCCGTGGAATTAGTGCTAATCGTTACTCGACAAAATTACCCAACTTGGTCTAAGAAGCGACTAAGCCGTTATAGCCAAAGCATATGTCTAGAGGCAGACGGCTTTTTTGCCAAAGACTCTGGATTAGATCTGCTAGCTCAACAAATGAAACAACTTCTGACGCAAACTTGTACTGACACTCTATAGCGATAGGGTGTAGCAATAGGGTATAGCAATACATCCCAGTAATGCGTCAAGTTCATGATATTATCCGATCGAAAATATTTTAGTCCTATCAGGCAGCATAAATCTATTTTTTAGCTTCATCCTTATCTCTAGATTTTCCCATGTACAGAATTCTCGTGGTTGATGATTTTATAGACAACACTCTATTTCTACAAACGCTCTTAGAGCTTGAAGGTTATACCGTAGACACAGCGAGTAGCGGTCTAGCAGCAATTGACATCATTGAAACTTTGTGTCCTCATGTTGCCCTCATAGACATCTTCTTGTCTGACATGATCGGCTACTCTCTGGTAGAACGCATTCGAGAAAATCCGAATCTGTCTGAGCTGCGCGTTGTGCTATTGACTTCCTCATCTGTGCTTAAGGAAGATGAGGCGATCGCGTCAGGTGCCAATGCTTTCATCCGAAAACCAATCGACCCCGACCAACTTTTAGCGATCGTGAAAAAGCTTTGCAATCAGAAGGTCGAACCATAAAGCCTAGTCTGTTATGTCTAAAGACGCAGGCAGATCAGAGAATAAGGCGAAAACCCTACACTTCAGTTCCATAGCCTATATCAATACCTATATCAATATAGAGATGTAGAAGGTACTCTCAAAAGTGACTATGGTGTATGACAAATTACATTACAAATATCAGTACATTTATCAGTACGTTTTGCTGCTATGCAAAGTTTACAGCACTATCGCATTCTAATTGTGGACGATCGAATAGACAATCTGCTGTTGATGCAAACCCTTTTAGAAGCGGAAGGTTACAGTATCGACACGGCAGACAGTGGCGCCTTAGCTTTGACCAAAGTTAGAGCTTCACCCCCGCATCTGATTCTGCTCGATCTAAGGATGCCAGATATAGATGGCTTCGAAGTGACGCGGCGGCTTCGGCAGAACAACCAGTTCTCTTCTATACCTATCCTAATAGTAACGGCAGATTACGATGTGAGCGAAGCAGGGCTACAGGTGGGTATCAATGGCTTTATCCACAAACCTATCGATTTTGATAAGCTCTTGAAGAAGGTTGAAGAACTTGTTAGGCAAGCTCCCTTACTATGAGTTTTTCAGGTAGCCCCCTCTATTATCTGCGGACAAGCCTCATGCGGACAAGTCTTATGGGTATAAATATCAACTTCTGATACTTTAAGCCTGATGAGCAACCCAAGTCAGCCCTCATCCCCTACCCCTTTCTCCTAAAGCAGGAGAGGGATTTAAGGTGAGGGCGATCGGGCAAGTCTCAACTTCTGATATTTTACGCTTAGGCAAACTCCATGAGTTTTGCGGGTTTCTGAAACCTCTCACTTCTGTCTCTAAAATAGATCCAGAGTCTGAGAAAAATCGCCCGCTATGACCGTCAACGTATCACCACCTGCCTTTGAATCCCTCGACCTAGCCCTCAAGCACTATTTTGGCTATGACACTTTTCGGCTAGAGCAGCAGTCGATCATTGAGGCGGCGCTGGAGAATCAGGATTTGCTGGTGATCATGCCCACAGGCGGCGGCAAGTCGCTGTGTTTCCAGCTTCCGGCATTGCTGAAGTCGGGTCTAACGATCGTCGTTTCTCCCCTAATTGCCTTGATGCAAGATCAGGTGGAGGCGCTGCAAGATAACGGCATTGGAGCCACCTTTCTCAACAGTACGGTGAGTTCATTGGAGGTACGCGATCGCGCCCATCAGATTCTCTCTGGAACCATCAAGCTGCTGTACGTCGCCCCAGAGCGGCTGCTGACCGAGCAGTTTTTGCTGTTCTTGGAGCAGGTTCATGCTCAGGTGGGAATTGCGGCACTGGCGATCGACGAAGCTCACTGTGTCTCGGAATGGGGGCATGACTTTCGCCCGGAGTACCGCAAGATCCGGGAGGTGCGATCGCGCTTTCCCGACGTGCCCGTTCTGGCATTGACGGCAACCGCCACCGAGCGCGTCCGGCTCGACATTATTCAGCAGTTGGGATTGCAGCAGCCGAATATTCATGTCGCCAGCTTCAATCGGCAGAATTTGTATTACGAGGTGCGCCCGAAGCAGAGCCAGTCCTACCGGGAGCTGCTCCAGTTGGTGCGGCAGACCCCAGGATCAGCGATTATCTACTGCCTCAGCCGCAAGAAGGTCGATGAAATTACCCTGCGACTTCAGCAAGATGGCATTGAGGCGTTACCCTATCACGCGGGGTTAAGTGACGGCGATCGATCCAAAAATCAGCGTCGCTTTATCCGAGATGATGTGCGGGTGATGGTGGCAACGGTTGCCTTTGGCATGGGCATCAACAAGCCAGACGTGCGGCTCGTCGTCCACTATGACCTACCGCGCAACTTGGAGAGCTACTACCAGGAGTCGGGACGCGCCGGACGAGACGGCGAAGCGGCGAAATGTATTCTCTATTTTGGGTTGGGGGATATCAAGACGATCGATTATCTGATCGGTCAGAAAATTGACCCTGTAACAGGCGACGCTCTAGAAGAAGAACAGCAGATTGCTCGTCAGCAGTTACGTCAGGTGATTGACTACGCCGAAGGCTCCGACTGCCGCCGCACGATTCAGCTTAGCTACTTTGGCGAACGCTTTCCCGGACAGTGCGACAACTGCGACAACTGCCTCCGCCCTAAGCCATTGGTAGATTGGACGATCGAGGCGCAAAAATTTCTTTCCTGCATCGCCCGCTGCCAAGAGCGGTTTGGCATGAAGTATGTGATCGACGTGCTGCGCGGCTCCAAGGACAAGCGGATTCTCGGCAATCGCCACGATCAGCTTTCCACCTATGGCATTGGCAGAGAACACGGCCAAGACGAATGGCGGGCATTAGGGCGATCGCTCCTGCATCAAGGTCTGGTAGAAGAAACCAGCGATGGCTATGCCGTCCTCAAGCTGAATGCCCTGAGCTGGGAGGTTTTGCGCAAACAGCGATCGGTGCAGGTAGCCCTCCCCAACCAGCCGACTGCCAAATCCGAAGGCACCTCGCAATCCAGGGCACAAGCCGAGCTATTGTTCGACCAATTGCGATCGCTTCGCAAATCCGTTGCTGATGCCCAATCCGTGCCGCCCTACGTGGTGTTTGCCGACTCTAGCATCCGCCTCATGTCTCAGATGCAGCCCCAAACCCTGGAGGAGTTTTCTGAAATCTCCGGCGTGGGTAGCCACAAGCTGCGGCAGTACGGCGATCGCTTTGTTGCCGAGATCCGCGCCTTCTGCGAACAGCAGGGTATACCCCTTCGCGCTGCTCCAGCGTCCCAGGAGATGTTAGCCTCCGAACAGTCTAAATCGCCCGTCTCTCATACCCATTTTCAGACCCTAGAGCTATATCGCAACGGCTTCAGCCCCAGTCAAATTGCCGAAGAGCGCAACATCCGCCTCACCACCGTCTACGATCACCTGGCGCTGCTGATGGAGGCAGGGCAGGCGGTCAGCATTGATCAAATAGTGTCGCCAGAGCGCCAATGCCAAATTCAGGCGGCGATCGAAGCGGTGGGCGATCTGTCCCTACGGGAAATTCGGGAACACTTGGGCGAAAACTTTGCCTATGACGAAATTCGGCTGGTGCGGGCTTGGTGGCGATCGCAGGAAGCGAGAGTGGGAGAATAAGATAACGCGATGTGCAACTCTTTCTCTAAAGCTCTTCCTATTCCCAAAATATGAACCCTTCTGGCGTTATTTTCAAACTCCTAATTTTCTCCGCTCTACTCTCGGTTGCCATCAAATATGCTGCGCCTAGTCTCGCCATCGCTGAAACCAACCGGAATGCCTTGATTGCTGTACTACTGCCCACAGTTGTGATGGCGATCGCGCTGACTTGGAGAGCCTGGAAAGCGAATACAAAAGCTCAGGCATAAGCAGTGAAAAGAATCTCAAGATGAGACTTCCGCTACCATTCTCAAGATGAGACTCGCTATGTATAGTTTTGTAAAGATGATCTTGCCTGTGGAAAACTTGTCGATTTCTGTGGAAAAAACTGGGGATAAGTTGGGGGCAACTCTGACTTAAAGCGGGAAAACGATCGCTCCCTTTGAATCATCTGAAAAAGAATATCATCTTTCCTGGATTTCTCCACAGCCTATAGGAGCTTCAACCTCAATCTCCGTAAAGATTCCACATCTTTTCCACATTTTCCACAGGCTCTACTACTACTAGATCTCTTTAAAGCTATATCTAGATAGAAGAACGCTCTAAGAATTCTTGGGGAGCAATCGGAAGTTAAAAAAAGAAATTTCAGATCTCATTGAACGTTCTTGGAGAACGGTGTTAGGATTTGCTTCCAATGAAGGATGTGTCTTTAGGATTAGTCATGAGGTTTCAGCGGCTTAGTAGTACATCTTTTGTTTAGTAGTACATCTTTTATCTGGTTCATTTTTTCGTTTTAAGGTTTCGCTCAGAGTTTCCATTTGCCTGTGCCCGTATCCCTAACCTGCTGCTGTCCTCCTCTCCTGTAATGTCTCTCCCATGAAATTGATCTGCACTCAAAACGAATTCAATACCCACTTGTCGATCGTCAGCCGGGTGATTCCTTCTCGTCCCAGCCATCCGGTGTTGGCAAACGTGCTGCTCGTTGCGGATGTAGATAAGCAGCAGGTGCGACTCACAGGATTTGACCTGAGTCTAGGAATTCAAACCAGCTTTAGCGCCCAGATTGAAACAGAAGGAACGCTAACCCTGCCCGCAAAGCTCTTGGGCGACATTGTTTCACGCTTGCCCGATGGTCAAATCACGCTGGAGACTAGCAGTGAGGATACGCTAGTTTCGCTAACCTCGGTATCGGGAAAGTATCAGGTGCGCGGCATGGGGGCAGAGGAGTTTCCAGAACTGCCGACGGTAGATGAAGGACAGGTAGCACATTTGCCCGTAGATGCGCTGATTGAGGGGCTGCGGGGGGCGCTGTTTTCCACCAGCGCAGACGAAACCAAACAGGTGCTAACCGGAGTCCATATCTCTGCGGAAGCTGAAGGGCTAGAATTTGCGGCAACAGACGGGCATCGCCTCGCGGTGGTGCAGACGATCGATCCAGAATCAGACTCAGAGCCAGTCGAGGAACTCAAGTTTAACGTCACGGTTCCGGGTAAGGCGCTCCGAGAGCTAGAGCGAATGCTGATGTTGAATGCCACCAGCGGGGCGATCGCCGTTCGTTTCGATCCGGGTCAACTCGTGTTTGAGTGGGCAAATCAGCGCCTCACCAGCCGCCTACTAGAAGGACAGTATCCCAACTATCGTCAGCTCATCCCCCGTCAATTCTCGCGCCAGCTCACGGTCGATCGCCGTTCCTTTAGCGGTGCCCTAGAACGGATTGCCGTCATTGCCGACCAGCGCAACAGCATCGTCAAGCTGAGCCTAGATAGCGTCAAGCAAGAGCTGGTGCTGTCGGTAGATGCCCAGGATGTGGGGAATGGCAGAGAGGCGATCGCTGCTCAGATTTCGGGCGAAGATTTGGATATTGCCTTTAACGTCAAATACCTGGTGGAAGGTCTAAAGGCGCTAAACACTCAGGATGTGCAGATGCAGTTCAACACCTCCACGAGTCCTTCGATCTTGACTCCGTTAGGCGGCATGAAAATGACTTATCTGGTGATGCCTGTGCAAATTAGGAGTTGAAGGCTAACAGGCGGCTTAGAACTTTAGTTTTGCCGAGTCTTCGCTAGATTTTGCTTATGGATTATGAACCTGATCACAAAGCCTTTTGACGCAATCTAGAAGCTCGTCGCTGTCAATGGGTTTGCGCATTAGGTAATTTGCGCCCATTGCCATTCCTTCTTCCCGGCTAATATCGTTGTAGGCTGTCACTAGCACAATGGGGACTCTCAACAGCTCTAGCTTATTGCGAACGCGCTCAATGACCTCATAGCCACTCATGTCAGGCATCATGACATCCAGCAATATTAGATCAGGACAGCAAGCCTTAATTTGACGCAGGGCCGCCCAGCCCCCAGCCGCCGTTTCCACCGTGTATCCTTCAGTTTCTAGGAGCGTTTGCAGCAACACAACATTGTCGTCAATGTCATCAACAATGAGAATGCGATACACGATGAAAAGTCTCGATTGAAAAACTGTACTGATCCTAGCCTTTACTGACTCTAGCCTTTGTTGTATTAAAACATTTTTACTACCGTCTGAAAACCAGGACAGCCAGGTTAACGTGACTTTTAGAAAACAAAATTCTTGTAAGAGGACGTTTGAAAAGTGCCAATGGTCTGTAGCCAAACGTTTTAGATCCCCCTGAATCCCTGTTAAAAAAGGGGATCTTAGAGTGCTGTAAATTAGCAATGCCTCAACTTTAAAGATCAGGCTGAGGGGCTATGTTCAACAATTTTCTCAACCCCAATTTTCTCAACCCCAATTTTCTCAACCCCAATTTCAGAGCTGGCGAAGTGATTGACTTCCTCTTCGACAAATCCAGGACGGGTGGACTCAATTTTTCCCTCAAGCGCCATCGTCATGACGCGATAGAGCCGCGCCACTTCAGAGTCGATATTGAAGTCTCGCGTGACCTTGGCGCGACCTGCCATCCCTAGCCTGTTACGGAATTCGGCGCTGGGTAGCAGTTTCTCAATACGATCGCCCAACACGATCGGGTCTCCCGGCGGGACGAGGAAGCCGCTGATGCCGTCCTCTACCAGTTCGCTTACGCCCGCAATTTGGGTCGCCACTACAGGCACCCCTGCCGCCATCGCCTCCATCAGCACCACGGGAACCCCTTCGGCAAAGCTAGACATAACGAAAATATCGGTTTGCTGCATATATTCGCGTACTTCTGCCTGAGACTGGTAGCCGACAAACCGAACGTTTGTCGCCAATCCCATCTGCGTAGTCTGCTGCTCTAGCTGGGAACGATCGGGTCCATCTCCCACAACCGTTAGGGTGATATCGGGGTGCGATCGCTTCAGTGTCACCAGGCTTTCTAGCAAGATCGGTAAGCCTTTGACAACTGCCAGCCGCCCCACATAGAGCAAATTTTTGCCCACGCCTTGATGTTCTACTTGCTTAAACAGACTCGGCTCAACGCCGCAATGAATAATGTGCATCCGATTCCAGCGATCGGCGGGGGCAAAAATCATGCCCTGACTGCGGCAGAAGTGGCTGATGCAGGAAACAAACAAGGCGCGCTTAATCTTCTCGCCAATTTGCCAGCGATGCGGCTCAAAGAAAATAGACGGGCCGTGCATGGTAAAGCTAAAGGTAAAGCCACCCAACTCAGCCGCCAGCATTGCCACTGTGCAACTAGAGTCAGCAAAGTGATTGTGCAAATGCTGAATTTGCTTTTGGCGGATCTGGTGCGCCAGGATTCCAGCCTCCAGGAAATAAAAAGCCTGATAGAAAGTTCCTTTTAGCCCTACCTGCCGCGTCGACCAGGCGAGCTTAATTGCATTCAGGTAGCGCGCGGGAGAGGCAGTCAGCAGATTGAAATGGGCAATCAGCAGAGCGATCGGTCTGACGGGCAAAATATAGAAGGTGCGATCGCGCTCGGCGGCTTGCTCAACTCCGACAATATGCTCATCGCCCGTTCTGCGAATAGAGAAAGTCTCTACATCAACTCCCTGCTTGCGAAACGTGAATACCTCACGCTGAATGAAAGTGTCAGTTGCTCTGGGATATTCACCAGTCAGGTAAGCAATGCGCATCGGTAACTCCTAGATTCGCTTAGATAGGGGGCTTTGAGAACAGATTTAAGGTGTCGTTAGCAGATCGGTCTTGCTACAGCTTCGATCGATCGCGGCTTCAAAAGAATACTGGGGCTGCCAGTGCAGCACGTCCTGGGCAAGAGCATTGCTGTAGCGGAGCGGCTTGAATCGGGCGTGAAGCCTTGCCGGAACCAGCAGACCGGGTAACTTGAGCTTGCCCTTGAGCAGTTTGTTGACCTGCCAGAGGGGTTGGGCAACCAGATATAGGACACTCCAGTGCAGTGGCACTACCAAAGGCGACTTTTTTAGGTGACGGCTTAGAGATTGCACAAACGCGCTTTGAGTTGGCAGATCGCTGTCTACGATATTAATCGTCTGACCGATCGCCCCCTCCTGCTCAGCCGCCAGGACGATCGCCGTGGCACAGTTTTCAACGTAGGTTAGGGGCATTTGACCATTTGCGCCAATCTGAAGCCAGAGACGATCGCCTGCTCTGATGCCCAAATGTGCGTTCCATAAGTGATCTCGCCCGTAGATCATGCCAGGTCGCAGAATCGTCACCTGTCCCGTTTGTCCAAACCGCCGTACGGTTGCCTCCTGAATCAGCTTCGTTTGGGTATAGGCATCGCGTTGGGCGGGATTCTGCTCCAGCGGCGAGTTTTCCTCGATCGTTGCGCCATCTGGCAGTTTTAGGTAGTCAAAAACCGAGAATGAGCTAATGGCAATCAGGCGAGAAATGCCCGCATCCTGCATGGCGCTCAGCAGGTTCTCGGTGGCGGTGACGGTTCCGGCATACTGCGCCTGAAAATCTCCCTTCATTGTGGCGGCGAGGTGAATCACGGCATCTACGCCTTGAGCTGCGTCTGGCAAAGTTTCTCGCTGCAACAGGTCAACTTTTGCGAACTCTAGATTTGGGTGATCTTGCCAGGTCAGACTGTCCTGTAAAGGCGATCGTCCTCTCACTCCTGCCCGCACCTGATGTCCGCGCCGCAGGGCTTCTGCCACGACATATTGCCCTAAAAAACCGGATGCCCCTGTGATCAGTAGCTTCATCCTCCCCTTGCTCCTTAACTAGTACTTTTAATGAGTAGCGCTCGGCACCTTGTATTCAATGAGCGTGGCTTGTTTCCCTTGCCAGCGGGTCAACCAATATTTCACCTGACCGATCGCTTCAGGCAGCTTGCCCAAAATGCAGTAGAAAGCGTAGAGTCGCGCATCTGCGGGTGAATCGCCAAAGCCACGACGATACTGGTAGACCCGCCACACTAGAACCGGATACAGCAGAAACGCCAGCAAACTCAGCCCAGCGGTGAACCAGGCGAGACCCAGAGCCGCGATCGGGACTATCAAACCCCAGAGCCATCGATTGCGGCTTTCTTTGACCTGATAGCGCTCTGGCAATTTGCCGTGCATTGCTGCACCTTCCGCCATTGCCCAGCCGCCTCGGAGCGATCGCTTCCACCATTGGCTAAACTGAAACATTGCCGCGTCGTGAAAGGTCATGTCGGCATCAATGCGGTGAATCTTCCAGCCGCGCTGCCTGAGCCGCACGCACATTTCCGGCTCCTCGCCGCCTATTAGAGTAGGATTATAGCCATTCACCTCCCGAATGGCGCTGACCCGCATCAGGGCATCGCCGCCGCACGCTTGAGCCTCCCCTACAGGCGTATTCCACTCCATATCGGCAATGCGGTTGTAGGGCGAAGCCTCTGGGGCACGCTCTCGTCGCCGACCGCAGACGATCGCCAGTTTCTCATCAGTGGCGATTGCCGCCAAAGCCCGATCGATCCAGCCCGGACACAGCTCACAGTCGCCGTCGATAAACTGCACATACTGAAGATCAGGAAAATTCTCGACTAGATAGGCAAATCCAGTATTGCGCCCTCGCGCCATGGTAAAGGGCACAGACATATCTAGGTCAATCACCTTTACGCCTAGCGCTTGAGCTGCCGCTACGCTGCCATCTGTCGAGCCAGAATCTACATAGACGATCGGCATTCCTTCTGGGAGCTGAGCGATGAGAGATTTAAGGCAGCGAATTAATCGATCGCCCTCGTTTCGCCCAATGGTGACTACGCCAATACTACTCATGCATTTATGGAGTTACTGAAGGGAGTGATTGAGAAATGAAATTGAATTCTTATTGTGCCCACCCTGATGCTCAAAATGGGTGTGTTAAGCCCTGAATATAAAGTCAGAAAATAGGGGACGATGATCCCTAAAATTCTAAGCGGCTTTGAGGTGAGTCATAGCTACTGCACTTTAGATCCTGCTGATTCCTTAAAAATGCCTAGAGGATTTATGAAGTTTGAGCAGGGATAGTCCTAAAATCACCCCGGCAATTGCAAAGCAGTAGACACTTTCGCGCCCAATTCCTTCACTCACTCAGTTCATCCACTTGGAGGAAGTTAAGGACAGCCTTTCTGAGCGAGTTTATGTAATCGGGTTCTATGACAGGTTAAACGATCGCTCAAGACCCCTCCAGCTCAGACGAAAGTTCAGTTAAGGCGAATGCAAAAGACCCTCAGACGACATTTTTGGGTAGTGGGTGAGATCGCCATTGTCTACTTTTTGGCTGCTAAGCTCTCCCTCCTGAGTTTGAATCTGGGGGTTGAAGCTTCGCCCCTGTGGCCTCCTGCGGGTATCGCGGTGGCGGCACTGCTTTGGCGTATTCGATGGGCATGGGTGGGCATTGTGGTGGGTAGTCTTTGCGCCAATCACGCTATCCATGCGCCTTGGCTGCTGGCAGTCAGCGACACGATAGGCGATACCCTGCAAGCCCTGCTCGGAGCCTTCTTGCTGCACAAGATCGGCTTTCGCAACTCTATGGATCGGTTGCGAGATGTGTTGGGCTTTATCGGGCTAGTGGTGCTGGCGGTGCCTCTGGTGGGGGCAACAATCAGCACTGTCTTGGCGTATGGCGCTGGGCTGATAGGTCGGAGTCAGATGCCGCACAACTGGGGAACGCTCTGGATCGGCGATGGCATGGGCGTTTTGGTGCTGACTCCCCTGCTGCTGGACTGGCAGATTAACGGGCGAACCCAATGGCGGATTGGGTGGCAAAAAACCTGCCGGATAGCGCGATCGCTCTTTTCCCACCGCCTCAACCGCAAATTAGACTATCGCAGCTTGCCTCGCCGCAGCCTTGAAAAACTGCTGATGTTTGGGCTGCTGATTATCGTTAGTAGCGTAATTTTTTACTCCAAAATTCAGCTTGCGATCGCCCTGTATCCTCTGGAGTACTTATCTTTTCCCTTCGCTATTTGGGCGGCTCTACGGTTTGGTTTGCCGGATGCTGCCCTAGCAAGCTTTGTGCTGTCGGCGATCGCCATTAGCGGTACAGCTTTGGGGCGAGGTCCTTTTGCTGCCATGCCTGCCGATGCCGGACAGGAGGTGCTGTTGCTGCAAGCTTTTACAGGAGTCATTGCCATTACGAGTCTTATTGTTGCTGCTATGAAGGCTGAGGGTCGCAAAGCAGAAGCGCGAATCCTGATGACGGATATGCTAATCCATGCGATCGCTCATGACCTCCGCACCACGGTGATGGGAACGCTGATGGTTTTGAACAATCTGAAAGACCAGCCTGGAGAGAAGATTGCGGTTCCCCGTACTCTGTTGGAACGCATGACTCGTTCTGGAGAAGTGCAGCTCAACAAGCTCAACTCGCTCCTGGAAGTCTACAGATACGAAACGGCGGAGGTGACGCTCGATCGCCAAAGTGTCTCGATCGCGTTGGTGCTGCCTAATGTAATTGCCGAGCTGAGTACGATGCTAGAACAAAATCAGGTGACGCTAGAGAACTATCTCTCTGCCGATTTGCCGTTGGTTTGGATCGATCGATCGCAGATTCAGCAAGTCTTTTGGCATTTGTTGAGCAATGCTATTAAACACAACCCACCGGGCATCACTCTTACGCTTCGGGCTGAGGTCGAGGGAGAAAGAATTCGATGCAGCGTCGCAGATAACGGCAAGGGCATTCGGATGGCACAGTGCGATCGCCTATTTAACTTAAGAATTGCTGACCCTGGCGATCGGCAGCTCATGGGGATCAGCTTAGGGCTATATCTCTGCCAACAAATTATTTCGGCTCACGGTGGGGCGATCGGTGTAAACAGCGCTCCGGGTCAAGGCTCTCAATTTTGGTTCCTGCTGCCTCTGGCGATAGAGGAGTAGGCTTGACCTAATCTTCCCTGACCTAATCTTCCCTGATTTAATTTTGCGCTTTGAATTGCAGACTTTCTAGAACCACCGTCGATCGCGGCTCAAAGACATCACGAAGTTCAACCGGATAGTGCGTAAATGCGTAAAAGGCTTTGCCGTTCTGCTCACCCACATAGATAGAACCCATGAAGGTTTGGTTGGGCGTACGCTGTTGATAAATCAGCTTTTCCTTTGCCCAGGCGTAACTCACAATGTCAGTACGATCGCTTAACTCCCAGCCGTTGCTTGCCATTAGTCCGCCGTCGCCCATCAATAAATCCTGCATCTCCTCAACGCTGATGTCTTGAGTCGGCAAAAAGATATGAATGTAGGTCTTGTCGTTTTTCACACCCTTAGGGCTGTAGTAAAATCGTACGCCAGTACCCTCT
>CASBQM010000361.1 GCA_949127645.1 Synechococcales cyanobacterium PMM_0036 | reverse complement strand
TCGTGAGGCGTTAGATCAAGCGATTACGGATGCATTAAATGCTGTGACTTTAGACGATATTCGAGGGTGGTTCACCTATCGTTGCTATCGTACTTAACTGAGTTGAAAACCGCTATATCATCTTTACTGTTGAAGAGGAGCTAAAAATACCTGGCGTTTCCATTGCAAAAAGAATTAACGTTCCAAAGGGAATATCCTCGCTCAATGGTTACAAGCATATTATTCATGACGTTCAGCTACCAGAGGAGCTGCCCAATGGAATTGAATATCAAGAAGGGACTGTGCAACAAATTAAAGTAAACAGATATGAAAGAGATAAGAAAGCACGAGATGCCTGCTTGTCGCATTATGGTTATGTCTGTCAAGTTTGTCGTGTAAAGCTTAGTCATATTTATGGCGCAACTGCTGAAAGTCTTATTCATGTTCATCACATCAAACCAATAAGTGAAATTGGTGAGTCATACATAGTAAATCCTGTGCTTGATTTGATTCCTGTCTGTCCAAATTGCCATGCAGTCATTCACCTGAAAAGACCTCCCTATTCTCCTTATGAGGTAAGTGCTATGTTCAATAAAGATTGTGCAGATCACACAAACTAACCTGGTGCAGCAGACTGATCAAATCCATTTATAGAGTTGAAAAGTTATGTAGGATGAGTCGTGCCCGCCGCCTCAGATTGCGTAGGGTGCGTTGCTTCACAGCACAACCCGTGACTTATTCAGATTGGCATCCTAGTTGGAAGATGTTTGCTGAGTTTCTTTATTTCGGTAAGATGTACACCTTAGCTTGAGCTGCTCAAAGGTCTTGCACTCATCTTTACTATTCCTCTGTTGAGGTTGAGAGATTCTACGGAATTTGGGTATAGCGATTGAAAGGCGATCGCTCTTCTCAAATGGCATAGACAAACAGCACAGAGTGGAGACAAGGGTTCTTAGCAATTGGTGAAGTGAGTTGCGAGAGGCGATCGCCGCTCCTCCAAACTTTCCGTCGCTCCATCGATTACACCCCATCCTCTACAATGAGGTGATGGAGTATTGCCCGTTGAGCTGACGCTGAGGCTGCCTATGTTAAGCGTGACATTTGATGAAATTCAGCCCGACTCTTTCCAGAATACCTGGACATTTCAGGAGCGGTCAGCATGACTGAAGATGTTTTACCCGGTCTCAGCTTTCCATTAGGTGCAACCGTGCGCTTGGGTGGGACAAATTTTTGCATTTACGCAAAGCATTCTGATTACCTAGAACTGCTTTTGTTCGACGCACCCAATGATCCTAAACCTGCGCGGGTAATCCGCCTCGATCCTAAGCAAAATCGCACGTTTCACTACTGGCACGTGTTTGTTCCAGAGGTGCGATCGGGGCAAATCTATGCCTATCGAGCTTACGGAGCCTACGCGCCCCAGCAGGGGTTACGTTTTGATCCCCAAAAAGTATTGCTTGACCCCTATGCCAGGGCGATCGTAGGTTGGGAACACTACAGCCGAAAGGCGGCAATTCTTCCAGGCGATAACTGCGCTGAGGCGCTCAGAAGCGTTGTCGTAGATTCTAGTCTCTACAACTGGGAGGGCGATCAGCCGTTAGAAGAGCATCACTACAACTGGGAAGGGGACAAACCTCTGCGCACTCCTTACTCCCAAACCGTAATCTATGAGCTGCACGTCGGCGGATTCACCAAGCATCCTAGCTCCGGCGTAACGCCCAGCAAGCGCGGTACCTATGCTGGATTAATTGAAAAAATTCCTTACCTTCAAGAACTGGGAATTACCGCAGTGGAGCTGCTGCCCATTCACCAATTTGATGAACAGGACGTGCGCCCTGGCTTAACAAACTACTGGGGATACAGCACGATCGCTTTTTTTGCACCCCATATGCAGTATAGTTCCTGCCGCGACCCCTTGGCGGCGGTTGATGAATTTCGAGATATGGTTAAGGCACTGCATAAGGCAGGAATCGAAGTTATCCTAGATGTGGTATTTAACCATACGGCTGAGGCAAATCATGAAGGGGCAACGCTTTCTTTTCGAGGGTTAGCAAACGCGTCTTATTACATTCTCGAAGAAGACAATTTAGCGCTCTATGCGAACTATAGTGGCTGCGGAAATACTGTGGCAACTAATCATGAAGTTGTAGCCCGCCTTATCATTGAATGCTTGCAGTATTGGGTTGCCGAGATGCACGTAGACGGGTTTCGATTTGATCTAGCATCTGTCCTATCTCGAAGTCGATCGGGACGTATTTTAGAAGACCCGCCTTTGCTCTGGGCGATCGATTCTAACCCCATCTTGGTGAACGCCAAGGTGATTGCCGAAGCCTGGGATGCGGCAGGGCTGTATCAGGTTGGATCGTTTGCGGGCGATCGCTTTGCCGAGTGGAATGGACCGTTCCGAGATGACGTACGGCGATTCGTTAGAGGCGAAGCGGATATGGTGAGCAAGCTGGCGGCACGAATTATGGGCAGTCCAGATATCTATCCGGCTCTCGATCGAGAACCCAACCGTAGCATTAACTTTATTACCTGTCATGATGGCTTCACGCTGAATGATTTGGTGTCTTATAACCAAAAGCATAACGAAGCCAACAAAGAAGAGAGCCGGGATGGCAGTAACGACAACTATAGCTGGAACTGTGGGCAAGAAGGGGAAACACTCGATCCGCAGATAGCACAATTGCGAAACCGTCAGATGAAGAATCTGCTGACGATTTTGATGATGTCTCAGGGTACGCCCATGCTGCTCATGGGGGATGAGATGAGGCGATCGCAGCAAGGTAACAACAATGCCTACTGTCAGGACAGCGAATTAAGCTGGTTTAACTGGGATGAACTTGAGCAACAGTCCGACTTTCATCGATTTTTTAAGCTGTTGATTCTCTTTACTCAGTCATTGGAAATCTTTCGCTGCGAAGAGATTTTGGCTGTCACTTTTGCTAGCTCAAGACCTCACATTGTTTGGCACGGAATCAAGCTAGGAGAGCCAGATTGGAGTAAAGATTCTCACAGTCTGGCATTTACGTTGCGTCACCCTGAGGCAGGAGAACATCTACACGTCATTCTGAACGCTTACTGGCAACCCCTCACGTTTGAGCTGCCGCCCCTCGATCGCGGTGAGGCTTGGTATCGAGTCGTTGACACAGCCTTAGCAAGTCCAGAGGATATTGCTTTAGCGGAATCTCATGTCGTTAAGGCAGGCACATATTCAGCAGACGCGCGATCGACGGTCGTGCTAATTGTGAAGGTGGTTTAAGAAGTTTACGGCGATCGCCCTAGGAGACTGGCAGCAGGCTTTGACCTATCATCTGTTTGCACCTCTGCCGTTCAGGGCTTGTCTCATTGGGGCTATCTATGTTGCAACAAGGCTAATCACAATTGAGCAATCCGACCCCCATGCTGCTCAACCTAGCCGCTGCCGCAAAATAAATTCTGCGATCGCCAAATCTACGGGAGTCGTTACCTTGAGGTTCGTCTCTTCTCCTAGAACAATTTTGACGGGCAGGTGGCACTGCTCAAATAGTGCCGCGTCATCGGTCACCGTCCAGCCCTGACGAATGCCTGTTTCGTGACAGGCTAAAAGCTGAGCTACATCAAACCCCTGAGGCGTTTGAGCTGCCCAGAGCCGACTGCGATCGGGCGTACTTTTAATCAGACCTTCGGCACCTACGACTTTAATCGTGTCTTTGACTGGAACTGCTGCAATTAGCCCCGGAGTGTCTCGTAAGGCTTCGGCACAGCGATCGAACAACTCTGGGGTGACTAAACAGCGGGCACCATCGTGAATTAGGACGCGATCGGCTTTGGCAGGCAGACCTTTGAGACCGCAATAGACAGACTCTTGCCGAGTCGAGCCACCCTGAATGAAATGAACTGTCACTTCAAGATCGGCTGCGACCGCTTTGAAATCTTGCCAGTCATGGGGTTGACCCATAATGCCGATCCCTTCAATGTGTCGGGAATGTTTGGCGGCTAGAAGCGTCCAAGAGATCAGCGGTTTGCCTAATAACGGTAGCAATAGCTTGTTGCGATCGCTTCCCATCCGTCGTCCCGAACCTGCTGCCGGAATCAGTAAATGCACAGTCGTCTCCTTAGCCCTTCACTGGATGCCTTTGTGAGTCTTGATCAGCCTTCGTCACTCTACCGTATTGTGTCAACCCTGCGCTAACCCTGCGCCAACCTTGTGCGTTAACTATTTGCGCTAACTACAGCTCAAATGGAGCCTCAATCTCCAGACTCGCTAGCAGCGATCGCAAGATCTTTTGGGTAATGACTACTAGCCCTAGCCGCATTCGTGCTAACTGCGGGTCACACTGCATAACTTCTCCCCAAATTCGGCAGGATTTATCGAATTCTTCAAAGCTGTAGCTGAGAGCCTGGGCACTTTTCCAGATAGATACGGGGTTAGTCACCCTATCTAGATAAGCCGCATCTAGAGCCGTCGCGATCTGGCTAATCAAGTTTTTCTCGGCTGGATGCTGAGGCTTAAACAGACTTGAACTTGACTCCTTTAGTTCAAAATCAAGCAAATTTTGGGAAACAATGCCTTCTTTTACAGCCGATCGCAGGATGGAACAGCAGCGAGCATGACCATACAAAATGTGAAACTTATCCGTAGAATCACATACTTTCAGAGCATTTTTTGGAAGACTTGATGTATTCTTTGCAACTCTTGATGTAGACTGAGCAAGGTTGCTAGGGTTCGTTTGTCTATCGACAAGAATTTGCAGCCATTCTGCTACTCCTTGCTCAGTTAGCTTTAGGTAAATCCAACCTGAAGCCTCTACTCGAACGGTAACATTTTGCCAAACCCGAGCTAGCGGATGGTCATCTAACGAATGAAACCCATCGTTTTTCAATGCCATCATCTGCTCCAGACAATCTCCTATTTCTAAGGCAAGGTTCACAGGTGAACCTTTTCTTGAGTGTCGCCCTGTTAACTTGAGGGCGATCGCAGAAACGTAACAAATTTGAGTCTTGTCTTTAACTCTGTTGAGCGGAATTTCACGGGGGATTGCTGATCTTAAATGTTCACAAGATAACAACTGAGCCAAAGACAGACAGCAAGAGGGTTCTATAGGCAGATGCAGTTGAGAAATAACCTGATTTCTTTTCTGCAACTGAATCGCTTTTTGTAGTCTATTGACTAGCAATGGATGAATACCTAGAGATAGGATGGGCGAATATACAGGATTCACAATTTTTTTAGTCAGAATTGCCGAGTTAGCGTTTAGGAATCAACTCAATTGAATCAATCCTTGTATAATTCATAGGGCTAAATTTTTTTTGAGGGTAAAATGAAGTTTTAAGTAAGTTAAGTTGACTTAAAGAGCTAAAAAGTTCACGAAAGGTCAGATGCCCTCCGTAATTTTCTCTATGCTGCTATCAAGCCTGATCATAGAAAGAGTAAAGTTAAGCAGGTGCTTCTCCATAAGCTGTTTTAATCTGCGGGGGTTGAGTCAAGTTCGCCTACTTTTTCCCGTTGCAGAGTGTTCCACCTCTACTGACTTCAAGAGCTGCCCCTATGTTTTCAGTGTCATCACAAACCGATACCGCCCGTCCCTTTCTCACCTGGCAACGAATTCTAGATTGGGCGCAAGAGCATTATCGTTGCCGCACCTTTAGTAAAGATGAAAAGATCCCCACTCGGGCGGGTCTACTCTATCTCGTTCAGCGAGGTGCCGTGCGGCTAGTGGGTGAAGCACAAGTCAGCGCAACGGCGGCTAATTCATCGCGGGTGCCGCGAATTAACTCAGAGGAAGCATTTCTGGGCTTTGTGGGAGCGGGGCAGCCCTTTGAAATTGTTGCTCAGTCCCCATTTATTTTACAGGGCTTTGCCCATGTTGACCAAACCTCGGTCGTCTGGCTGTACTGGCACGATCTAGACAACTGGCCCCACTTCCGCCGCGAAGTTTTGGATGCCTTTCGCTACCAGCATCAGCGCAAGTTGCTATGGCTAAGTACGCTAGGGCAGCGCCGCACGATCGATCGCCTTTTAGGCTTCCTAACGCTGCTCATTGAAGAATTTGGCGAACCTTGCGAGGAAGGGTATTGCTTACCCTGGTCGTTGACTCATGCCCAAATTGGTAGCGCGATCGGCTCGACGCGAGTGACGGTGACTCGGCTAATGGGCAAACTGCGTCAGCGGGGGCTAGTCCGCACCTACGGCGATAATTTGCTGTGTCTCCCGGCAGAATCGATCGTGCGTAATGTCCAGTAGAGTCTGCCCTACAAAGCATTCATAATCAGTACGCTTTTGCATCACCGGATGCGAATAAACTTAGCTTTGCTCAGCAGTTCTTGCCCCTGATCGCTCAGGAGAAGCTTTGCGTAAGCTTCTCCTGCCTGTTGATCTGCCTGTCCATCCTGTTTTACGATCACAAACAGTCGGCGGGTCAAGGGATATTGACCACTTTGTAACGTCTGCATATTGATCTGGTTGCGCTGTGCCGGACATTGCGCTGCCGGGATCAATGGCTCTTGATAGGGAGCAACAAGCTCGTTTGATTGCCGCCCAAGGGCGATCGGCTCAACGCCACACTGCCCGATGACTTCAGGAGCCGAAGCGTAGTAGAGTCCACCCGGATCAGACGAGACTGACTGTAAGGCTAGAGTAGTGGTGTTGATGAACTTTACCGTGCTGCCGAAGCTGCTACCGCCCAAGACGTTCTCCACAAAAAACTCGACGGTGCCGCCATCTGCAGGCCGACGTGAGTAGGGAGTGATCGGCAAATTGGCTCCGCCCACCTGGTTCCAGTTGGTGATTTGCCCGGTGTAGATGCCCTTAAGCTGCTCGATCGTCAGCCCTGGAATTTTGAGGTTGGGGTTAATGGCGATCGCAATTCCCTCCATTGCCACCGGAATTTCTTTGAGCGTAAACCCTTTCGTTTGAGCTTCCTGATATTCTTCTGGTTTGAGCGATCGGGAAGATTGCGCCAGAGAGAGCTGGTTGTTAAGCAACATCCGAATCCCGGTGGCTGAACCTGGCGTGCCGCTGGTGGGCTGGGTATAGCGCAACTGAAATCCGCTCCAGGCTTTCTGAATCTCTGGGTCAACCTCACCTCGGATGGGTGCCCAACTCGTGCTGCCTCCATAGTTAAACAATCCTGAAGGCACCTGCACCTCGGCAAAGGTTTTGGCGCTACCTTGGTCAGCATTGTTCTGGCTGCCTTGGCTAGGACTATTCTGTGACTGAGCGGGTGAAGGTGGTGAAGGCGCTGGAGAGCCAGGAGAAGCAGGAGAAACAGGAGAAGATGTAGGCTTTGCTCCAAGAACCTGACCAAGATTGAAGCCCGATCGCTGCGTTAGCCACCACAACCCGCCGCCGATCAAGCCCAGAGTCAGCAGTAGGGAAGCAATCAGCGCGGGGGTGTCATTCTTTTGAGCCATAGAAGATTAGACCTTTTGCGGATGTTGCAGAGTTAGTGTTGCAGAGCTGGTATTGCAGAGCTAGTGTTGCAGAATACATTACGGGATGGGTACGAAATCATAGCCGTAGCCTGAAACCGAACCGGGCTTGGTTTCAACAAGCTGAACTGACTGATTGCGATCGCCAGACGGTAGAAATCGTACTGTTCCCGTTGCGCCCTCAGCAGAGAAATTGGGATCGCTCAAGGCTTGCTGAACCCCCTGCCGGGTCGGATTGCGGGACAGCGCCGCAATGAGTGCTACCGTCGCATCATACGCCATGGCAGTTCGCCAGTTAACATTGGCGCGCCATAAGTTGCGAGAGCTGTTGGCAAACGCAGATTGTGGATTCGCCAGAATATGCCAAGGCACTGCCACTACGAGACCTTGAGCTGCCGCTCCGCCAACTGCCAAAGTTTTGGGCGCATAGACATCATCTCCAGCTAGCATCCTGAGCTGTTGCCGATTCACCTGCACCACTTGAAGGGCGCGATCGAGCTGACCTGAGTTGGGCATGAGCGCCAAGACGGTTGCTCCTTGCTGAGTGGACTGTTTGAAGCTTTCGGCAGCGCTAAAAGTCGAGGCAGATAGGTCAAACTCGCTGACCACCTGCCCCCCTCCTAACGACATGGCGCGATCGAATTCTGACTTAATCGACTGACTGTAGCCACTCTGAGAATTGAAAAACACGGCGGCTTTTTGCTGTTTCAGCTCTTTTAACAAGTAATTTGCCAGGGCACCTGCGGCAACAAAGTCACTAGGAACCGTGCGAAAGGTGAAGCGCCCCAGATTAGAAAGCTTCACAGAAGTGCTGACAGGAGAAATCATCACTAGTCCGCTCTGGTTGTAGACCTCGCCTGCCGCCAAAGAAGCATCGCTGGCATAGTGCCCCACTACGCCCAGCACGTCTGCGTTTTCGACCAGTGCCGAGGCGGTTTGTCGAGCCAGCGCCGGAGTGCCGCCATCATTGGCAATTACTACCTTTAGCGGAATGCCAGAAATGCCGCCTTTCTGGTTAATCTCATCCTGCGCCTGGGCAATGCCTCGCAGCATCTCCTGGGAAGCATCCACATCACTGTCTATAGGAACGGCGATCGCAATCACCTCTGCCTTAGCTTCCCCAATCCGGGCGTTATTCAGGTAAATCAGCGCTTCAGGATCATTTCTCTGCGCTTGGAGGGCGGCTTGCAGTGCCGTGACGGCTTGAGGATAATTTTTGGCGACGATCGCCTCCACACCCCTCTGCTTTTGCGCTTGCGCTTGGGGATTGGCATTGGTTCCGGGCGGCACAAGGATTTTGTCTCCAACGCTCTGACGCGCTTTCATGGACGCGACATCTGTAGGGGCATCTCCTGGCTGAGGAGATGTAGTCTGAGGAGAATTGGGCTGAGCGGAATTGGGTTGAGCAGAATTGCTGGAACTGCCGAAGAGGCGATCGCGGAACAGCCAAAGCCCGCCCCCAATTAACCCGCAGGTAATCAGCAGAGACAAAATCAGCGGCAGAGTTTCGTTCTTTTGAGACATAGAGTGCGTAAGCCCGACAAGAGCCAGTGGTGAAGATGCCTAAGCCAAGATTAACCTCTTATAGGAGGCGGGAGAGCAGCGTGTAAATTAAGCGAAATATCAGCGCGATCGCTACAACACCCAGTCCGCTCAAAATCACTAGAGGCGCAAGCACGGGCAATATTTGCGATAGAGCTGCACTTGCGGTCAGCCCTACGCTAGGAACAGAATGTAGCGCCGGAAAGAAGGCAACGATCCCCAGCGTAACGGCTTCAATAATCAGCAGATCAACTTTCTCGATCCAGCGGAGATATTGCGCTATCACCAGCCCGACGATCGCTACACCCGTCACAATCAGCCAGGTCAGCGCGGTCGTGCCCAGCAAGCTGGCTGCCGCGATCGCCACCAATCCGCCCTCAGATCCCGTAAAAGCAGCGCTGCCAATTAGCTCTCCCAACGAAAGCGATCGCGCGACGCGATGCGAACCCCGCTTTCCTGAAGGGGGCTGCGTGATGGCAGCAGGTCGGGCATTAGACTGAACTTTTGGAGATGGGACGGGTGATGCAGGTCTGGGCGATGGGGTCGCCGCAGGTTGAGGTATGGCAGGAGGTACGGCAGGTTGGGCGATCGGTTGGGCAACAGGTTGAGCGGCAGCTTGAACCGAAGTGGAATGAGCAGGCTTGGACGGGGAGATAGCGGGCTTTAGCGCTTGCAAAACTTCCGTCGCAGACTGAAAGCGCTGACTGGGAGCGGCTTGCAGCAGACGATTTAGCACAGCTTCTAGGCGATCGCTTACTTGAGCATAGGCCCGCCAATTCCAGCGATCGCTGTAGTTGTCATAAAGGTCAGCCGGATCTTTGCCCGTTAGCAGCATGACGCAGGTAACGGCTAGGGCATAGAGATCGGTGGCTGGGTAAACGCGATCGCCGCGCATTTGCTCAGGCGGGGCAAACCCCATCGAGTAGATGCCCGTAGAGCGTCCGGGTTGTGCGCCCACCGCCGCGCCAGACGTGACTTGCTTAACGGCTCCAAAATCCAGCAGGTGATAAACCCCGTCTCGACGGCGGATGATATTGGAAGGCTTGATATCTCGGTGAATAGAGCCGCTCTCATGGACAAATTTCAGCACAGGCAAAATCTCTAGCAAGAGCTGCATTACCTCTGCCTCCGAAAAGGTTCCGGTTCGCCCCAGCATTTCCTCTAATGTCTGCCCGTCAATATATTCCTGGACTAGATAAAAAAACTTGTTGGGCTGACCTGCAGCGCCTCCAGGCGGCGGATCAATCTCAAAAAACGCGTATAAATCCGGGATTTGAGGATGCTTGCCCAGATCTTCTAACACCTCGCCCTCGCGCTCAAATAGGTTTTGCGCCAGATGAAGTTGGTCAGGGGTCAGGTCTCCAGCGGGCTGAAATTGCTTAACCACACAGAGCCGCATTGCCGGAGTGTAGCGATCGCGTGCCAAAAATGCCGCCCCGAAGCCGCCCCGACCTAGCAGCTTGAGAGGAATATAGCGATCTTTAAGAATCAGCTCCATGCCGCAGGTCGTGCAGTATCTTTGACGAGAGGCTTTTAACGTCGCTTTATCATCTAAATCGGGATACTGATTGACGGGTCTAGGGCAACCCGGGCGGGTGCAGTAAATTTCCATGAATATTGGCTAGCTGGAGAAACTGAGTTTTAAGCTTTGAGCGATCGAGACTCAACTTTGATTAAACCCCTTGTCATCCATTC
>CASBQM010000360.1 GCA_949127645.1 Synechococcales cyanobacterium PMM_0036 | reverse complement strand
TTCAGCACCCCACCAGTCGCCACTCCCCTCATCTTGTGCATCTGGCGGGTTAACTCTAAGAACCATTCACGATCGGCTACTAGGTCTGATTCTTTTGTGCAGTACTTCAGTAGCTCTGGTACTAACTCCATCGGCTTGCTGCCCTGCTTCACTGCCTGCACGTCCAGCACCGGGTTATAGTCCAGCCTCATGCACTTACGCCACATCTCCACCCATTCATCCTGCCTGATGTACTTCTTGCCAAAGTACGATCGCTGCACCAATAGCAGGCAGTGAAAATGAGGGTGAGCGCTGCCGTCTTTACCCCGTGTCACTTCAGTAGAGCGTAACCACCCCTCAGCGGGGAAGGCTTTGAGCTGCACCAGGCGCTGATACCCTCGGTTCATTTGCTTCAAAGTCTCGCGCAGCTCAGTGATCGGCGCGTTCTTCTGTGTCAGCGTCAGGAACAGCCAGCGGTGAGAGGGATAAGCCTCAACAATTTTCGGTAAAACCTTGTATGCCTTCGCCTTCCACATCAGCGATCGCCTCCACTGGCAGACAGGGCAATGACGTAAGCGACAGAAACGGGCAGAACGGAGCTTTAGCTTCAGCGTATCTTGTTCAGTCGGTGCTAACCCAAATTCGAGCAACTCAGAGCAGCAGTGAATCCGGCTGCTATAGCCTTGAAACTCACTGCCAGCATAAAAACCCTCCACCCGATCGGCAAAGCTTCTGTGCTTATCCCAGGGTTTATCCTGTGGGCTTACATCCGATAGGGCGAGTGGCTGACTATTGGATGTAGCAGACTCTGGCGTTATGCTAGACATAGCAACGCCAGAGTCTGAATCGCCTGAATCAGACATTCAAAAACCCGTGATATTCAGTTGGAGGTGGTATCCCAACCGTATCACGGGTTTTTGCTTTTAAAGCGAAAAGCCTTCTATCTCTTAATCTGCCTCAAACACCCACCTAACAGGGGATAACACCGATTCAGAGAATCAGAGTTATCCCTCATAATTCAAGTGAAGGCGGAAAAGAGTAACTAACTTCTGACTGCTCATCTCTGAATGCACTTGGCAGCACTAACTGCTGGAACCAAACCATAGGAGAACACCCAAGAATTAAACTAACTGCGATCGCGGTGATAAGCACACCAGAAACACGGGAACAACTGAAATTTAGGTTAAGTAGTGCGCTTTCGCGGCTGTTATACCTAGTGATTTGGATTGATGCGTAGATCAACAAGATCGATCGCCAAGACACGACCAGTCCTCTATAGAGTCTGTGTTTGCCTTCGCAACGCATGTCATGATTTGCTTGCCAGAGATCTCCAAGAGCCTCTTCGCGAAAACTCCTGTCAAGCACTCTGCCCAAGACTTTATCTAAGAACAGCATTAGCATGATTCGTTCGCATTTACCTCGTTAGGCTATTGATTTTTACAACTTGCAGCTCTTTAGGACACCGTACTTAAGTAGACGGTTGTAACCCATCATTCCAGAGACGAAGCCTTAGCCGAACGTTCTCTGCATCTAAAAGAGCTTGCTTGCCTGCCTCTGTAATGAGGTAGTACTTTCTAAGATGCCCTCCTCTAGTTTGTGACGATTCATCTGATTCTAAGGATTGGATAAGACCCTCGCTCTCCATTCTATGAAGCAACGGGTAGAGAGTACCAACATTGATTTGTCGCCAACCATTACTTGCAAGGCTGACCATCTCAATAATTTCCAGTCCATAACGTTGTTTCTTGGTCAACGTCAGCAAAACTGTTTCGTTTATAGCTGATAACTCAGTGGAATGGAAATTCATTTCCGGTGATCGAAAACAATAACACTATTCTAATACAGGGAATTTGTGAGCGAAGCCACCTCCTAGAAAATCAGCGTTTGCCAAATTTGCTGCATCTCAACTGGCATAAGGTTAAATCACGCCAATCAAGCTTAAATAGGCTATACGCCTAAGTGATAGCTTTTTGAACAGCTTTTGACCAATGAATTTCGTTCAGTATCGCTTAATTAAAAAAGTTTGTCCATCAAATTTTTAATATTAAAGATCTAATATTAAAGATCTAATATTAAAAACTTAATAATATTCCTAGTCAATTAGGTGTCAAATTTCATTACTCAATTATCGATTTATTAATATAGGAAATAAATTAAAATACTTAATTAAAAAACGGGTGATATGAGAAATAAAAAAGTGGAGATAGAGTCATGGAGCCACACTAAGAAAAAATAATGGGCTTCAACAAATACAGGAATCATTTGTTTGCTGGATTAATAGCTATTGGCTTGTCTTTAGGCTTCAGCGAATACCGAGATAAACCTCTCGAATACGCAAAAGGAGTTTTAGATTTTGTCAACAAATCAGCCATCCTTCTGAAACATGTCTCCCCTATAGAACAGGAAGAGGATAAGAAGAAAACGGGTAAAAGCCAAAGTCAAAGCAAAAAAGACACTGATCAGTAGAGTAACTTTCTTGTAATGGTTCCCTGCAAGGGCGCATTTATACGTCGAACGACGTGTGCGTGAGGCGTTCCCCCTCAACCCCCTGGCGGCTGTCTTGAAATTCGTTGTTACTGACAAGAAAGAGAGAACCCCTCACCCTGCACAAGATGCCCTGTGCAGGGTGAGGGGTTAGGAAGCGCGATCGCGCTACTTTACTTTCGGATTAGCATCATCAATTTCTACCTGAGTACCATTGCCACTCACGCCAAAGCGAATCGCACCCTGCGGTCGAAAAATCAAAGCGACAACGACAATAAAGCCCATCATGATTAGGGCAACAATTATGGGGTTTTGGGAATTCTGTGGGTTGTTCATTCGTGGTTCCTCTGTGTTTGCCAACAGATCTCGACTTAGATCTGTTGAGGAACCAACCCAATTAATATGGGAGTACATTTGAACCTATATGTCAAGCAGAAACGGCCACTTTTGGGTAGACTTCAGTGTTATGCCGAAAAATTCATCTTGTAGAGCGTTTATCGCTTGTGTAATAAAGACCGCTCGGCGCGAGCCAACTCCAGGGGATTGCACTTGTAAGGTCGGTTGGTGCGGGATCTGGTAGCAATCCCCTGGAGCAGGCAAGAGCATAGCGGTACCCTCGCCCGTCAAGGGACGCTACGCTCTCCGCTGCGCTACGCCCTTGACTTGAGATGATGCCTTCTGAGAGAGCTTGACAAGAGCTGTATAATCGCGTGTATGCCGCCACAAGTGATAAAGCACACGCGATTTCAAAGCTTCCTAAAACAAAAAGAAGCTGATGATGTTTTCACAAAGTCAGGTCTCGTCGTAGAGTTCTCGGAGCATACAGACTGAAATACTGAGTTCTTGCTTCAGTAAAGTCTCTAGATATTCGTCAACCGACCTTGGAGGCTGCTTAAGGCGTTTGCGGTGTATCTCTGCTGCTGCTAAAACTCTTGTAGGCTTTAAATCAATCAAATCAGAAATAAAGGTGTCTGGATGCTGAGCCATGACGTTGTGCTGACTCAGTATTGTCTCTGGAAAGTCTGAAAGGTTAGCAGTTACAATCACATCCGCATTACATCTGATAGCTGCGGCTAAAACATGGCAATCGTTTGGATCAGGAAGACTAAGAGTAGGAATCAGAAACTCATAACCTGTGACTAAACAATCACGGACATGGCTGTCCATCAGCTCTCTTGTACGAGTCAGTTGCTCCAGCGTCAAGTCAGGGCGGTTGTTTAGAACATTCCGCATCCACTCATCATGAATTTTTTCTGTCCATCGCGCTCTAAATAAATCAGTCAGCGCCAACTGCACGAGTAAATCACGCAGCGGCGCTGGATAGAGAACGCAGGCATCAAAAATAGCTGTGAAGTTTGAAGGCATGACTTAGTCATAGCCCATATTTAACTCCTGAGCTTGCTGTGCCAACTCATCGAGAGCCTGCATCCGGCGCTCATCAATTTCTTGCTTATAGCGCATCAAATCAGCAAAGCGAATGCGGCGGTGCCTACCTACCCGACTACAAGGAATTTCGCCAGACTCAATCAGCTTGACAACGAAAGGGCGTGAGACGTTGAGTATATCTGCCGCCTCTTGAGTACTCAACTCTGCATGAATCGGGATAAGTGTAACCGCATTGCCCTGAGCCATCTGAGACAAAACATCTACCAATAAGTGGTAAGCAGCGGCAGGAATGGTTACATCTTGCTCTGTTCCATCATCTTCAACAACCTTGAGCTTCTGATTAGAGCCAGCCGGTGCAAGGTGAGCAGCTAAAATGCGGCTGCTCTGCTCAGACAGCAGAGCATCAGCCTCGGTTGGAATAAAGGGCTTGTTTGTAGTGGCAATCATGAAAATCCCCCTCCACTTAAGAATTTATCGATTAGTAAAGGATCTTTATTTCCTTAGTATCCCCACTATAAGCAGCAAACGAAACAAACGCAATATTCAAAATAAACAAAACAGGAAGTTCATACTCCGGATTGAGCATATTAAGTAACTAAATCAAATAGTTTAGTTACTTAATCTAATAAACCTGATGGCAAAGGAACCGAAAGGTTTTTCCCGCAATTTTGGCACACATACCTTTGCTTATCCCCACGGATACCTTTGCTTTTAAGGCGAGTAGATCCACAAGCAGGGCAAGGTGGTCTTTCCTTACTGTCAGGTCTTTGAACCCAATTCGTAGACACAGGACTAACTCGTTTTGATTTAGTTTCTGTTTCTAATTCTCGATTAGATTTAGTACCTATTTCTATTTGCTCGCCAGCATCCAGCTTGTGAGCAAACTCTAATAGCTTGTCAGCGATCGCCGCAGGGACACGAATTAGCTTGGTGTCTTCAAACTTACAACCAGAAGCCCAACTTGACGGACGACCAGCTTTCTCACGTTTACCACCACGAGACATAGAATTAGTTACTAATTATATTTAGTAACTAATTCTACCTAATACCCAGCAATCTAGCAATTCATCATGAGCAGCAATGGGCTGGCTGGAATCTCATAGTCCAACAGTTCGCCAAAATTACGCTTGATTTCGCCTTTGACCAGATTTGTCTTTCTTTCTGCCTTCGCCTGCTTGACCAATAGGCTCGCAACCTCTTTGACGGTCATTACGCCGACAAAGCCTTTCATCTCTTCAGGCAAATCACGGCGGATGTAGTCTTCTGCGCGTGGAGTCGCTCCAAAGGGTGCCACTAAAAATAAGAGTGCGTAATCAGTTTGGAAGTGCTCTTTTGCCCGCTTGAGGTATTGCCTGCCGATCGCAATCTCAACGTCTCTCTCATCAATGAGCAAGTCACTCAGGTGAAACATCAAAACAGCGCTTTTGGTTTGACCATCAACCGTAATGGATATGACCCGTGAGGTTAGGTCTGGATACTTGGCACAGACAGAAGAGCTTAGTGAGTAGCGAAGTTCCTTCTGAGTATCAAATTTCCAACTCTCTGTATAAGTTGAGAGCGCTGCCAGCTTTTCCCTAATGTCATCCTTTTTCATCCCTGGCACGCCCCCATCGGGGTAGCGACTTTTTATGTGTCGCTCAATCGCATCATAGTGAGGTGCTAATGGAGCTGACACAGCTAAAGCTTCAGAACTAACAAATGGACTAAGAACTGGGTACCCATTAATAAGTGCTTCAACAATCTGAGGATCAAACGTTTCACACACACCTTGAATGAGGTTAAGTACAGCAGTTCTCAACCGAGATGCAACAGCCGACTCTTGGAGAATAAACCCCATGCGGATAACTGCGCGAGGTGGATAGACAATAGCCTTGCTGGTTTTAGATGGTAGTGACAGAATGTCACGAGCATCCTGAAGCTCCTTCCCATCAAGCTTTCTGACACCGTCAGCATCAAACTCAAGTCCGCATCTACTGTAATTTTGGCGAATGGTGCTCTCAGGAACATCATAGTATTCCGCTACTTGCAAAGTAGCCATGTAGACACATTGACCCAATTCCACAAAGGGCGCAGGTTTGACGCGATCCAATAGAATTCGTGGTGAATTTTGGCTAACAATCTGAGCAACGCCAAAATCACGAGCGGACTTGGACTCAGCCAGGACGCTATTCGTAAGTTTCATAGGTTTGAGAGAGTAGTGGAAAATCTTGAGAGGTAGCAGATCACAACACCATGCGTAACTTGTGACATCTGTCAAGCTCGCTACTGATGATCAAATATACTCCAGATACAACAGTCTGTGAAAAGACCACACACTATATGTAGCGAAATGAATTATTAATTCAGACCATCCGATAGCGCTTCTCTTGCCGCTTCCAGCCAAAATAAAGCGAAGCATCCTCAACCTGATCGCTCTCATCATCCTTACCGATCAAGTCTTCTGGTTC
>CASBQM010000359.1 GCA_949127645.1 Synechococcales cyanobacterium PMM_0036 | reverse complement strand
TGCCTTCTGCTTCAGGCTGACGAGCAATCCCTTCCACAGCCCGACCTGCTGCATTACCTTGACCAATACCAGGACCAATCGCGCCCAAACCGACAGCCAGAGCGGCAGCGAGAACAGAAGCAGCAGCAACCGTTGGATTCATGATAATCTTCCTTACCTTAGATGTAGAACTAGATCAAACGAACGTTACCAGCATCAGCAAGCGTTTTCACGCTGCATACAGTTTCAGGGTGCAGACGCTCGGATGAGCACATCTAGCAGCCGAAACACCTAACGGACTTGGGATATCAGCATCCCGCAAGAAGCAATCTCAAAAGAGGAATGTCTCAAAAGAAATTAATGCTCCTCGTGTCCCTCACCATGATCCTCCATGGCTTCCCCAATGTAAGAAGCCGCCAGCGTCGCAAAAATCAATGCTTGGATCGCGCTCGTAAACAAGCCTAACGCCATAACGGGCAGCGGAATAAATAGGGGAACCAGGAGAACCAGCACCGCCACCACCAGCTCATCTGCCAGGATATTGCCAAACAGACGGAAGCTCAGAGAAAGCGGCTTGGTGAAATCTTCAATAATTTTGAACGGCAACATAAAGGCAACAGGTTGCACATAGTTGCCAAAGTAGCCCAGACCCTTCTTTTTGAAGCCCGCGTAGAAATATGCCAGGGAGGTGAGCAACGCCAGGGCGATCGTCGTGTTGATATCGCCTGTCGGAGCCGCCAACTCGCCCTCCGGAATCCGGATCAGCTTCCAGGGAATCAGCGCACCTGACCAGTTGCTAATAAAGATGAACAAAAACAGCGTACCAATGAAAGGAACCCAAGGTCGGTATTCTTTTTCACCAATTTGCGTCTTAGTCAAATCCCGGATGAATTCCAGCGCATATTCCATCAAGTTCTGGGTGCCCGCCGGAACCGTCTGAATATTGCGCGTTGCTAGAATAGAGGCAATGACCAGCACCCCAATGACAAACCAGGAAGTCAGCAAAATCTGACCGTGAATTTCCAGATTGCCCAAGTGCCAGTAAAATTGCTTGCCCACCTCTAGCTCAGCCAGTGGGAAGGCATTGAGGGTATTGAAAGCGTTCAGCGTTTCCATGCGAAGAAAAATTCCCAGAATCTTAGAGGAGTGCTAGGATATCCTGAACCTATTGAGAATCAGGCAAAATAGTCGTTTGCAGCATATAAAAAATGATTGCCGCCTTGTAGGTCAAGAATCCTAGAAAAATAGGTATGATTTGCAGCTCATGCAATTGAGAAGCCACAATGATCACGCCGATCAGGACGGCAAGTCGGGAGCTTCCTAACTGCTTCCTTTGCCTACCGAGCTGTGCAACATTTCTCGCTAACATCCTCAAGTAAACCACACCTGTGCACGCTCCAAGCAGGTAATTAAGCGCAATATTAAGAGAATAAAAAATCCAGACGGAGAAGAAGATAATTCCCGTCAAGATTAGCGTTATGCTCAGCAGTCTCTCCTGTAGCAGAAAGTACTCCTCCATTGAGGCATCTGGCTCTGGGGAGAGCGCGATCGCCACTTCTACAGGCTGTACCTTTACAGGCTGTACTTCCATAGGCTGCACCTCTACAGGTGCTATTGCCGAAATATCGCTTGGAGATACCTGATGAGAGCTTGATTCGGCTGTGGCTTCGAGAGATGGATTTGGCGAATTCACAATTCTTGCAACCTACTAAATTCTTCCAACCCAATAGCTTTTGGAGGCTATCAATGCTTGGAACCTATGCTCAGCGTATGTATCAAGGTTAAATGTAGCCCTTAAAGATCATATCACTGACGAGTAACAATACTTATTAGATATCGAATGAATTGAGTAGACTGTCAACAGTTTTCTAGAAGGGCAAAAGATTCTATATTTTATATTTCAGAGAGACGAGGATTCCCAGTCGGAGCTGGAATTCCCAGAAAGTAACAAAGCTTAAAGCTGCTCTCATGCAAGCATCCATAATCCTTTATGATTTCCCTTATGGGTTAAGTCGAGAGTCTATACACTTCTTAATAAAAGCGTACAGGTACCCGAAACGTTTTAATTTAGAAACATAAGCCAATTAACTTAGACAGCTAACTCAAACGATCGCTCTGGCAACATCAATGATATTTCTCACTGGATGCCTTGACTGAATGGTTTAGCTGAATGTCTTAACTGAATGTCTTAAATGGAAATCGCTTAATCCGCGAACGGTTGGCGATGTTGACTAGGCGGCACCCCTGGGGTACGTCTAACGCAATCATTAATATAGGGAGCTTTTGGAATCCAATGAGTGTTAAGGCAAGTGGTGGAAGCTCTGTTGCACGTCCGCAACTCTATCAAACCGTACCTGTCGCAACCATTTCTCAGGCCGAACAGCAAGATCGCTTTCTGGGGCGCGGAGAACTCAGCGAGTTGTCTAGCTACTTTGGCTCTGGGCTAAAGAGAATCGAAATTTCACAAATTCTTACTCAAAATTCAGACTTAATCGTTTCTCGGGCAGCTAACCGCATTTTTGTCGGTGGCTCTCCCATGGCTTTCTTAGAGAAGCCCAAAGATGATGCTCCTGTCTTGGTGACAATGGGAGGTGCAACCCT
>CASBQM010000358.1 GCA_949127645.1 Synechococcales cyanobacterium PMM_0036 | reverse complement strand
TCCGCATTCTGAAGCCACTCAGACGCTGCCGAAAACTGCTGCTTCTGAATTTGCCAGACCGCAATGTGAATTGCTAGATCAACCTGAAAAGATACATTAGTGTAACTGCGATATTCCCAAGCTTTAGAGAAAAGCGATTCTGCGGCTTGCAAATGATGAGCTTGCCCCAAGAGAGTCAGCGTCCAGGCTCTATCAAACAATACATCTGCCACCATTGCCCTATCTTGCCGCTGTTCTGCTGCCTGAATTAACCAATCCGTCCAGTCTAGACGCGTTACCCAGCAGGTGAGCCGATTGCTGCGGTAGCCTTGAGCATGGCTATAGCATCGGACTTTCCGCCAAAATTGACAAACTTCCGCATAGCGATCGCCCACAATACACCACTCAATCACCTCTTGCAGATTGCCCCATTCCTGTTCTAGAGGGCTGTAGTTTTGCCAGTCTCTCCAATCTTTACCGCCATGAGTTTCTGCAAAGGCAAGATACCACTCCACTCGACGATCGTAGGCTCCTGCTTGGAAGTCAGGCTTCAGCTCAGCGATCGCATAGTCTCGCGTCAGGGGCAGCATGTCATACCGTCCGTCTTGCTGGCTGATCAACGAGATCTGCTGCAATTTCGCCAAACCCTGAGTGACCGTCTCCCCATCGGCTACGTCGGCAACATGGGCGATCGCTTCCCTCACCGCAGAGTTGGGAAACAAGGCTAGTGCCATAAACAGGCTATGAACATCACTACTGTCTCGCAGCGGCATGATCGAACTCTCAAAATAAAAGTGAGCATAATCACCTGTGGTAACGGCAGATGACGCGATCGGATAACCGCTGGCAATTAGACCTACGGCGTAGACAATGGCGGCAGGAATACCGCAGGTCTGGTGATGCAGTCGATGAATCACCGTCGGATTCAGGTTAAGCCCCTTGCCGTGAACTTGATTCTGAATTAAGTGGACGCTCTCAGACTCTAGCAAAGGCGCTAGAGTAACGGCGGGAAAGGGAGTCCGTTGCCGACTGGTCAGCAAAACTTTGACCGTGGTTGGCACATCGTACAGAAACACCAGAATAGATTGCCAATCTTCAACGGTTTCCAGATTATCGATTACTAGCAACGTGCGCTGACGTGAAAGCTGATCTTGAATCTGCATAAGCTGCTGATCAAACGCTTGCAGCAAGATATCTGGACAATGCAACGTCTGAGCGATCGCCCGAAAAGTATCCCGCAAGTTGCGATCGGGCTGTAGTCGCGGTAACACCCCAGCGGCGGTGAGGCGATCGGGTTTGGCAGAGGTAAAAACGATCGCCTTAAATTCTCCAGACTGGAGCAAGTGATGGGCGATCGCGAGTGCTAGCGTCGTTTTGCCAATGCCGCCCAAACCCTCAATGCTTATACAGTGGGCAGGATGCTCGAAGGAAAGAAAGTTGAGCAAGCGATCGGTTTCCGCCTCCCGTCCGATCAAGGCACTGTAGTTGACGACCGGAAGATTGTGAACGGGAGAGGATTGAGGCTCCGCAGATCGTAAAGCTTGAGCGTACTGCTGAAAGACGGTTTGCAGATTGCGTTTAGAGACAGGCTGATTCAACGCTTTAGAAATAACCTGCCAGAGCTTAGAGCTAACTTGCTTGATGTAGTCATAGTCGTAGCCTGTGGCTTCAGCGATCGCGTCATAGCGCACTCCCAACCAAATCAGCCGAAACACCTTGATCTGAGTGTCATTAAGTTGGGGCTTTTGCTCAGAAGCGTTAACGATTTGATGTAAGAGAGCGATCGCTTCAGCGTCATTCATGGTCAGTCTACACAGGTGAGAACCTACCCATTAAACAAAGCCGGACTCAAGCAGTCAGTAATTATTTGGGGTATCCGCGATCGCTTTTTACAAAAATCATAGACTTTTACAGAAAACCTGTCACCTTTTCTCACCTTTTCTTACTGTGGCGATCGGAGAGTTCGAATATCTTAAGGATACCGAAATCGAATAGCACACCTGCGAACTTAGATATGTAGTGCAGATTGTTGACGTTAGCACATCACTTAAACTCAGTCATTCTCAGTCACGAACTCAGATATCTGGGTGATTAGATGAGGACATAGAGAGAAGTAGAACTAACTTTTCTCCTTAATCATTTTTCGCTCTTTAAACTACTACGAGGAGTAATCCTAAACATGATTCCCAGTGAAGACTGCATTGCTCTTATCAAAGAATCGGAAGGCTTATATCGTAAGCTAGAAAACGGCAACATTAGAGCTTATGCTGATCCCGTTGGGGTATGGACGATCGGTTATGGCTCAACCTTTAACTTCAGCACGAGTAGACCTGTAGCAAGTAGCGATGTTATTGATCAAGCAACTGCTGAAAGCTGGTTAAATCAAGAGGTCGATCAAAAAGCCTCAACGGTGAACAGTTCATGCAGTGTACCAATTACTCAAGGCATGTTTGATGCGCTTGTTTCATTCACCTTTAATCTAGGAGATGCAGCATTACAGCGGTCTACTCTGTTGAAAAAACTTAACAGAAAAGACTATGAAGGAGCTGCCCGTGAATTTGATCGCTGGATTCACGGCGATGGCAAAGTTCTGCCCGGACTTGTAATTCGTCGAGACAGGGAAGAAGCTCTATTTCGGCAAGATGGATTTCTGGATGATGTTGGATCTGCCCCAATTCCTGCTACTGCCATTACCAAAGAGTATCAACCAGTTGAACTTCCTCTTAAAATTCAACGCACTTTGAAGAGCAGTGTTTTTGAAGGTGAAGATTGTTATGTTCTTAACTGTGGATTAGCAGAGTTGGGATATCTTGAAACTGGCACTCAACCCAACAGCTACAATGCGGTCACTGAAAATGCTGTTGCCTGGTTTCAAGGTGATAAAAACCTAAAAGTTAATGGGAAGTTTGGTCAAAATACAAAAGCTGCACTTGCAGCCGCTATCGCCAAATCTCGTAAACCTGCACCGCCAGCACTGGAACGGATTCACTGCTATCTGACTCGCACCAAAACTACAAATAGTGATGGGCTAGAGATGCTATTGCTGAAGTTTGTCAGTCCTAAAGGGAAAACTCTTAACAAACTAAATGTTATTTCGGGTGTGCGCACAGCACAGAATTTCAGGCTTCTGGAAGATGGCATTCCAGGAAGCCTTGAACCTATTCCTCAGTCTCGCTACTTCATCGCTGATATTGAATGGGCAGGTGTAAAAGATGATTATGCAACTCCCCATCCTCATCCAACGAACGGCATTGAACCTGTTTTTGTTCCCCTAGTTAGAACCATCTCCATGCAAGATAGGGAGAGAGGAAATGCAGGAGGACGTGATGATTTTGGGCTTCATATTGACAATAACAGCTCTGTTGCGCCAGGTAGTGCAGGATGTATTTGTGTAAGTACAATACCAGACTTAAAGGAATTGGTCAGGCTTCTACGTCTGTACGATCCTCGCGACCTTTTTGTAGATTGGGGACTGATGTAATCTATCGCCGCTCCTGAAAGTTTTTTCAATCAAGATCGATCAGGTCAATACTTTTCACCTGATCGATCGCTCTTAAATTCCCACTACTAAAAATGACTTGTTTTATACCAACTCTAGCTACTTTTGCAGTAGCGATCTTTGCTCTCATTCATGTTGTTGTTTAACTTGAATAATTTTGGAGAACTATGATGATCAATGTGAATCCCAACGAAATCATTAAACTCGTCAAATTCCTTGCCGATCATGGAGTTTCAAATCCCGATCGCTATCGGTTTGAGATTGATCCGAGCCTACATGGGCTAAACCTCAAGGTTGTACTAAATGTTGCCTATCTGCCGACTGGAGACGCGATCGCGGTCATTCTTGATCCTTAATTATCTATTCAAGCATCAAACAGGGACGATCGCCGGAAATCACAACCACACCAAAACCTATCGGCAAGCCTTGAGGTATAAGCAATAGAAAAACAAATTGCTATGAACGAAGAACTGCTTGATATTAAACAGCTACAAAAGATAGTAGAGCGCTCTACTACTGACTATGAAGATCTCAGAAAATTAAATCAGCGTTTAGGAATTGGGATAGGACTTTTAGGCATCGCGCTAAGCTTGGGATCTACAGTTTCCGGCATCTTGCGACCCAACGATGCCAGAATATCAGCAATTTTTGGTGCTGGCGCTGCTGCAACTCAAGCAATTTTGTTTGCTTATCCAGTGGATAAACGTGCAAGAGTGTACCGCATTCTAACTGCCCGAAATAAAAATATCGCTGTTGATTTAGAATTCAATCCACAATCCTCAGAGCAACTTCAAAAGACATTGCAGGAATTTAAGTTGATCCGTATGGAGGCAGCAAAAGAGGAATCATCATCTGTTTATTCCGAAGACGCTGTGAAGAAGCTGGAAGATCTATCGCAAGCAGTCAATGCGAAGCATATGAACCAAGTTAAATGAACTCTATTTTAGGAGATTAAAAAGATGGGAAGGGGTAATTCTTTAAGTGGTCTTGATAATTGGACTGGCTTTGATGATGCTAACAATGAGGCTTCGCTATCTGATAATGTTGCTTCACCGAGCCGAACTATACAAGGCTTTCCATCTGCTTATGGCACTGAGTTGCCAGCAGGTGTAACTGTAACTGCGGTTTTTTATGCGAAAAATTCATCGTTAAATTCCTATGATCCAGAACTTTCTATCTACTCAGTTGGGGGTGGCGGAAGGCTATTGGGCAGAAATGATGATGCGTTTGATGAGTCATTAGGTAACCGACTCAATTCACGGGTGGCTTTTACCAATCCTATTGACGGCAGAGGTTTTGTTGGGGTTGTGCGGGTTGTCTCTCCAACCATCCCTAGGGAACTTGAAGCACAAAGGAACTTTGATGCAGGGTACTTTGAATATAATTGGGATGAAGCTGGTAACTCAATTAATGCAGCTAGAGACATTGGGCTTCTCTCTGGAAATTCATCATATGCCGATTTTGTTGGTATTAGTGATCAATTGGATTACTACAAGATTTCCATTGACGGCAAAAGCGCTTTTTCCGCAGTACTCGCTAATGGGTCATACGCCAATTTAGAAGTTTTAGATTACACAGGCAACCGTGTGTTGAGTGGTTTTATAGACAGTCCTGGAACTCCAACAAAATCACTTAATCTCAACTTAGATGGAGGTCTATACTATGTACGAGTTGGCATCAATCAACAGACTTTGACAGATGCTTTAGGAGGTACTAACTCTACTCCTCCAGATAGAGCTAGAGAGAACTACACGCTAAATCTATCAGCAGACCCCCTTCCCACGGTTCAATTTTCTCAAGCAACGCCTTATCAGGTGAATGAGGGAGGTGGAAATAGTTCTGCTGTAACTTTAACTCGAACCCGAAATACGACTTCTGCTTCTCAAGTACGAGTTAATCTTACTGGTGGCACTGCAACCGCAGGCACAGATTACACCGGCACAGGATTTCCGCTGACCGTCAGCTTTGCTGCTGGAGAAACGAGCAAGACTGTACCCATTCCAATTCTTCAAGATACGGCAGTTGAAGGTACAGAAACAATTACCTTTTCGATCGTCCCTCTTAGCAATGCAGCGATCGGCGCAGCTAGCACTGCTACACTCCAGATCCTAGATGACGACATAACTACAGGCGGAACTGTTGGTGCAGGCGGAACTGTTGGTGCAGGCGGCGCAGGGGGAACCGGCAGCACGGGTGGAACTGTTGGTGCAGGAGGAACCCAGTCTAATTCTTTTGTAGGAACTGCTGGGAACGATACCATTAACGGTAACGATCTTAACAATACGATCGATGGCAAAGAAGGTGATGATCTTCTCGGCGGTGGCGGAGGAGATGATCTGTTAATTGGGGGATTTGGAAACGATAATTTATTTGGTGAATCTGGAAACGATACTTTACTTGGGGGATTTGGAAATGATAAGTTATTTGGTGGATCTGGAAGCGATGTATTACAGGGAGGAGATGGCAATGATAATCTATATGGGCTATATGGCTTCGATCTCCTGACTGGTGGACAGGGCAGCGATAATTTCTTCTTCAGTAATATTTTCAGCGGAAGTCCTGCTGGTATCACAACCATTACAGATTTCTCCCGTGGAGAAGACAAAATAT
>CASBQM010000357.1 GCA_949127645.1 Synechococcales cyanobacterium PMM_0036 | reverse complement strand
TAATCACAGCGCTTTTGCTAGCGCTTTTTTGGGATACCAAAACTCCTTACCCGAAGTTTCGCTACGCATTGGAGAATGGGCGGCTTTGGCGCCTGCAAGTATTGCCCCCCGCATCTGGGACGCGACGGCTGCCATGTCAGACCGGATGGCATACTGGGCAGAGAACAATTGGGCGGTTCATACGGAAGCAGATCTGAATCGCTACACCTTCAGCGTTGCTGGAGCCGTTGGCTTGATGCTGTCTGATTTGTGGGCATGGTATGACGGCACCCAAACGAATCGAACGGATGCGATCGGCTTTGGTCGGGGTCTACAGGCGGTCAACATCCTGCGCAATCACGGAGATGACTTGGCGCGCGGCGTGGAGTTTTACCCAGATGGCTGGAGCAATAAAGAGATGCAGTCGTACGCACGGCGAAATTTGACCTTAGCGGATGCCTACACAAAATCTCTGCCGAAAGGGGCTGCGCTAGACTTTTGCAAAATTCCGCTGACGTTGGCTCATGCAACGCTGGATTTATTGGCGATCGGTGGCGAAAAGCTCAGCCGGAGTCAAGTTTTGGCGCTCACAGAGCAATAGCTGCCTGATTTAAGCGGGGTTAATCTAGAACTAGCTGAGGAGAATTCTTTTGAAAAAAACGCTGTTTCTGAGTCCGCCGTCATTTGATGGATTTGATGGCGGTGCAGGTGCGAGATACCAGGCAAAGCGGGAGGTTACGTCTTACTGGTATCCCACTTGGCTAGCGCAACCTGCTGCTTTGGTACCAGGAAGCCGACTGGTTGATGCTCCGCCGCAGGGTCAAACGGTTGACGATGTGCTGAAGATTGCTAAAGATTATGAGCTGGTGATTTTGCATACCAGCACGCCGTCGCTTGCCAACGATGTGAAATGTGCAGAAGCTATCAAAGCCCAAAATCCTGCCGTGCAAATTGGTTTTATTGGGGCACATGTAGCCATCTTGCCAGAGCAAACTCTCCGCGAGAATCCGGTGATTGATTTTGTCTGTCGGCATGAATTTGATTACACCTGTAAAGAGCTGGCTGAAGATCAGCCTTGGGATCAGATCCGAGGACTAAGCTACCGCGATTCTCAGGGTGAATTGCATCATACGCCCGACCGTGATTTGATTCACGATTGGGATGCTATGCCCAGTGTTTTGCCTGTCTATGCGCGGGATTTAGACATTAGCAAATACTTCATTGGCTATCTGCTGCATCCTTATGTCTCGTTCTACACAGGGCGTGGCTGTCCGGCGAAGTGCAGCTTTTGTCTGTGGCCCCAAACCATTGGCGGACACCAGTATCGCACCAAAAGTCCGGAAGCTGTGGGGCGAGAGATGGAGCAAGCTAAGGCGCTGTTTGGCGATCGCGTCCGTGAATATATGTTTGATGACGACACGTTTACCATTGACAAGCAGCGGGCGATCGCCATTAGCGAACATATGAAGCGGCTCAAGCTCACCTGGAGCTGCAATGCCCGTGCCAATCTAGACTACGATACCCTCAAACAGCTTCGGGACAATGGCTTGCGTCTTTTGCTGGTTGGGTTTGAATCGGGCAATCAGCAGATTTTAGATAACATTCGCAAGGGCATTCGGCTAGAGGCTGCCCGTCAGTTTATGAAACACTGTAAGGATTTAGGAATTACAGTTCACGGTACTTTCATGATTGGTTTGCCGATCGAAACTCAGGAAACGATCGAGGAAACGATTCGGTTTGCTTGTGAACTGAGTCCACATACCATTCAGGTGTCGATCGCCGCTCCTTATCCAGGCACGGAACTGTACCGTCAGGCGCAGGAAAACGGTTGGTTTAAGGATAATGTGCTGGTTGCTAATTCGGGAATTCAGACTTCGACTTTGCAATATCCAGGGCTGTCGAATGCTGCGATCGAGAATGCTGTCGAACAGATGTATCGGCGATTCTACTTCCGTCCTAAAGCGATTATCCCGATCGTGCGTGAGATGTTGAGCGATCCGCAGATTTTAGTGCGTCGTCTGCGAGAGGGAGGAGAGTTTTTCTCTTATCTGAAAGACCGTCAAACGCAGCAAGCCTCAGCTCACTACAATACCAACTCAACTAACTGACCGACTTGATCCGCTCAATCGGCGGTACAGGCACGAGTTTACCTTCTTTCGTGGTCCTGAGCCGTCGATTAGACCATTCAAATGTATTTCCCACGAAGCCATAGCACCACAGCGCAAAGCTGAGCAGGTCACGCAATGGCACCAGCCACAGCCACCGTTTTGTAGCGGAATCATGCAAAATGTTGACCCCAACCAGCCAACCCATCACCAGTCGGCTTGTCCAGGTAAGACCTAGAATAACCCAACTGAGAAGTGATCCATTGGTTGCGAGCAACAACAGCAGACTCGTTGCAGTTCCATAGGTAAAAATCAACCCGGCATAGCCCCAGGATCGGGAGACGCGGATACAGAGCATCCAGCGCAACTGACGTTGCCAAGAAGCTGCAAACGTGCTGGTTGATAGAACATGCTCAACCACGTAGGTAGAGAGCACGACCTGATAGCCTGCCTGAGTGGGTAAATATCCCAACTGAAAATCGTCTGCTAAATAGTCAGCGATCGCCTCAAACCCACCGATCTCTCTCAGTACAGATTGACGCATCAAGATAGTTTGACCCATGGCAAAGCGAGTGCCTTCTAACTGAGTGCTGACTAAAACCCCTGCATGAAAATCGGTTGCAGTGCCAAGGGCTTCCAAGGTCGTAACCCAACCTTGAGTGACAGAGCGATAGAGACAAGTCACTACACCGACTTTGACATCGCTCAAAGGCTGAACTATCTCTCGTAAATAGTTCGGTTCGACTCGAACATCGCTGTCCGCCAGTAATAAGATTTCATGTTCGGCTGCGATCAAAGTGTTTGCGAGATTGCAAACTTTCCGATTTGTGCCGATGGTGTGATGATTAACAATCAGCCGCATATTGAGGTCTGGAAAATCATCCATCAACTGCTTCACAACTTTGATGCTGGGGTCTTGCTGATCCTGTACTCCAAAAATGAGCTGATAGTTTGGATAGTCTTGCTGACAGAATGATGCAAGGTTTTTATAGAGCTGGTCGCTCAGCCCACAAACGGGCTTAAGGATACTGATGGGGGGATGAAAGTCCGGATCAATACTGATGAGACGGGATAAGAATTTGATCGCGGCAGTAATGGCATAGCTGTAATATGCGATCGAGGATAGAGCTAAAATTAGCAACAGCAACAGAATCGAGTTCCCAATGATTTTCCAGCCCGCACCTACCCAGTCCACACCCCCAGAGAGTTGAGCCAGCAGAGACAATGATAAATGTAGCATTGCAATCCTCAAAGAATCTCAGCTCAATGTCAGGGTAGATGAAGTAACTCTGCTGAGTTAGATCCATTGTCAACGACCCGTAGCAAATTTTATCGTAAATAGCCGTGCAACCTGGCTAGTTGGATACTTGGAACTTACCCTAGTTTCTGCTGGTTTTCAAGTCTGTATTTATCACTGCCTCTGTTAGCACAGGTTTGGAGGTGGGCACAATAACAGAGGAAATTTATTGTCTAACGAGCCAAGTGATTTTATGAACCTGACGCGCGGCGCGATCGCACTTCCTGGCTACCATATCACCGAGCAGTTCTATATAGGTTCCCGCGTGTAAAGTGTTTACTATCAATCGATAATCAATTTGCTGGAATCTACGGCTGAACCTGATCACTTATTTAGCCAGGACTACAACGAAGATGTAATGATTCCGCTTCATCTCGTCCAAAAAGTAGGTTTCAAAGGCACTTCGCGCCTTTGAAACCTACTTTTTGGGGTTTTGTGCCGCGCATTGCGCGGCACAAAACCCCAATTTGCGAACTATATGAGTATGGCAATTTATCTCTGGTTGAATGCTTCCCCGGACAGCTCAATCAGATGTTTATGAATATCTTGGTAAACGCGATCGATGCGCTAGAGGAAGCCAATCAGGAACGTAAGTTTAACGGGCTAAGGGATAACTTAAATCATGTAGAAATACGGACAAAATTAGATGAATTTGGTACACAAGCTGTGATTGTATTTAGAGATAACGGTATTGGTATGTCGGAATCTGTTAGAAAACAAGCCTTTAACCATTTATTTACTGCAAAGGCAGTAAGTCAGGGAACTGGTCTAGGACTGGCAATTGTTTATCAGATCGTTGCTGAGAAGCATAGCGGCACACTATCAATCAGCTCGGCACTAGGTCAAGGAACTGAATTTATCATTACACTGCCTATAAAATCAAAGATACAGGAATCAACGGTGTCGGAAACTGCAACAATAAATTTATAAGTAGATTTGATTTCACATAAGCATGACTCCTCAAGATATCACTCAAATTCTCACTGCTCTGTTTGGAGATGCCGTGAGGGTAAACGAACCCGAATCCTGGCAAATTGAAGGCGAGAATTTGCGTCTGCTAGTCTTGCTGTCTGAAGATCAAAGCTGGCTGCGATCGCTGATCACTATTGCGCCCGCTCAAGAAGCCGCTCCCTATCTAGCACAGCTTTTAGAATCCAATTTTGATGAAACTCAGGAAACTCGCTACGCGCTATTTCAAAACTTACTCTGGGGCGTTTTCCACCACAGCATGGCAACCCTGACCTCTGAGGACTTTCAGGCGGCGATCGCTCGGTTAGTCACTCTCCATCAGCAGGGACTTTCTGATAGCTTTAGCCGCTTTGCCGAAGCGCAGATTCGCCAGATCATCCGTGCCGCAAAAATGCAGGGACAGAGCTTGGCGGCAACGCTGCAATCTCTAGAACGCTTCTATGAGGAAGGAGTCATGGGGGATTTAGATGCTAGCGCTAGCGATCGCGGGACAGTGTTAAGCGCATGGCGATCTCAACTAGAGCGGCTGTGGGATGAAGATGAGCAGGATGAACAAGGGCAGGATGAATTGCGTTAACCTCGGTTTGTCAGCGCCGCAAAGCGATTTTTCAGCCCATCGATCGCCTTTTGCCAAGCCCCTTTTGCTCCCGTTGCAGGTCTTTCGGCAAGCTGGATCGGCTCATCCTTAAATTCCTTTAAGCGGTAGCCGTACTCAAGCTGAGTCTGATTTTTCTTAAGAATCGGAAACATCCGAAATGCGCCTTGCAGCAACTGCGCCTCGCTATCAAAAATAGCAGCGTTGATTTGGCTCGATCGCTGCACCGAAATCACGCCCACCGGAAACCACTGTTTCTTGTCCTGAATGCGAATATATACCTCATATTCTGGCAGCCCATCCGCCTTCATCTTGTCGTATTTCGTAGAGGCGACAGCGCGATCCTGCGATCGCTTTGAGGTTTTAGGCTGAGGTTTAGGTTTTCCAAATCCAGGTGCTGCCATTGGAGATTTTGTAAGTTTATTAAAAGAG
>CASBQM010000356.1 GCA_949127645.1 Synechococcales cyanobacterium PMM_0036 | reverse complement strand
TACGATTTACACACTAATGGTAATGGTTTATTTCAAAGTTATCAGATAGTATCAAGCGATGGTCTGACGATATTAAGCCTTAACTTCACCAGTAATACGTTCCCGAACATATTTAATCCCATAGATCTATGGAGCAATTTAAGCTTCCTATCATCTAGCTCTTACGTGAATGTTAGTTCAATAATTGGAATAATAAATACGTCAGCCCTTAATCTTACTCAGTTCCCTATTGTCGGTTCAGTAACTAACTTTACTGTTCAAGATGGTCGCTGTTCTACGCCATCGCCCGCTCCAGGATCAGGGCAAGTACCTAATATGCTCGGAACCATCGCTTACTTAGGTGGAGGTAGAAGCGATACCGTCCAAACCACTATTATTTCGCTGAGATTTTCTAATGACACCGTTAGCGATATAGGCGTTAGCTTAAGTGCCCCAAGGTATTACATCGGGACGACATATAATGCCAATTCAGGTAAATTTTGTGGGGGACGGGAAAACGGTGGCATCATTGACAACACGATCGACAAAATATTTTACAGCAATGAAACAATACAAAAGATGTCCGTCACCTTAAGCCAAAGCTTGGCGGCAGCACTAGGAGGAATGGGAACAGCTTCTACTGGATTGCTGGCTGGAGGTGCAAACTCTTTATATCAATTAACGTCCGGCTGCCACCTTTACAGTCACGATCTGGATCAAATAAGTTATTTTGCACAGTTCTTGCAAACGCCAAGATATGCTCCACACAATGGGGTAGCGTCACAGACCGCTGGATATTTTTGGGGAGGGGGAAGCTACGCTTGGGGCGGAATCCCAGTTACCAATATTGAAAAGACGCTGTATCAATCTTGGGCAACAGCCCCAATATCTTTGCAAGTATCCAATATAACTTATGCTCAAACCACTAGAGCATCATTGAGTAATTCTGACAGTGGCTATATTGTTGGAGGCTCCACCGCAACACCCGCAGAATCATACTGGTTCTCTAATATAGTCTCAAAGATGAACTTTTCTACAGACGTGGTTAGTCAGCTAGCCAATGCACTTACAGAACAGCTTACTTGTATTGATGGATGTGGGAGTAATGTATCTGGTTATATTGTTGGCGGAGACAACCCACTAAGTAATTTTGGCGGAACAACGACAGTCCGCAAGATGCCATATAATACAGAAGTCATCTCCATCATTGGAGCTACACTACCCCGTAACCTAGCGGATCAAGGAACCACTTCAAACTATGGACCAGGATTTGTACTTAAGTAATTTTGCAATTAATTCTCAAGCCGCGACGATCGATACCATAAAAAGAGAAGAAGGTCTTCATTTCTCCAGAGGCATTAGAGCGGCTGAACTAATTATTGCCGAAAAAAGTAATGTTCTTAGGCAAAATTACCGTTTTGCTAAAGAACAAGAAAGGAAAAATACGCTGCATAAGATATGGGTCAAAAGCTTAATCGTAGCGTATAAGGTCTTCCGATTCATACCAGTCTTGTCTATCTTGGTAAAGCACGAAATCGAAAGAAAAGAAGAATTATTAGAAGATTATGAAAAAAGTAAGAGCCATTTTGTATCTTTGATCAGAGATGCCAATCTTGAACTAGCCACAGCGCAACAAGAACTAGAAAGAATTATTGAGAGGCATCCGACTATTAAAGATCTCTCTTATTTGCAAAGAGAGCAATATTTTTCTAGTTTTGCTCTTATCGAAAAGATGAGTGTCAACCTAGGCGCTGCTCTATGGGCGGCAGAACATAATCTGCCGGAACACATAGGAAAGATGATCTTTGAGATGTCCCCGGATGATAGGCTGTCTGTGCTAAAACGTAGCGCTGAAATAAAGAATGGCGTTTATTTGGATAACAATGCGATCGAACTTGCTATGAGCATCATTCGCATGGATGCTCAGTCTAGGCACAATCTTTCACAGCAAATCTCGCAATACAAACAGATAAAAGAAGGAAATAAAAATGGCCATCAAGGATAATATATCTTTTTTTATTCAAGGCTCGCTAATTAACCGAGCAGGACAGACTGCAATACCTGACTTTTTCAGATCTTCGCCAGTGTGGGCAGAAAGTATCACGTCAGGCTCCATACATTTACATCCAGTGCCCAGCCATTACCCGTTAATCTTTGAAGATGGGTCTTGGATGTTGCAGCCGATCGGAGTCAATTTAATCAATAACAATTTAAGTCTAGAGACTCCTTTATGGCAAAGAGGAAGCAATGTAACTGTATCTCCAGACAATAAGCTGACCCCAAGCTCATCCTACACCGGAAGAAAAGTTCAGTGGAGCAATGGGATTGGATCTAGCCAAAAGATCCTTAGAACGTTTTCTTTAAAGCAAGGGACACGATATTGTTATTCTATATTGGCATTATTGCCTCATAGCCAGCAAGCAGGGAATAAAGACGTAATCTCTATAAAAGATGGTGTGTCGGCTCCATATTCATCCATAGGGCTATACCAACTGAACGATTATCCAGACAGATATCAGTTCTTGCAAGCAACATTTACGACTTCAGGGAACAATGGAGTAGTTCCAGATCCAACTGGGCATGTAGTCTCTTACCCTGTAACTGCAATAGGGACAGATTCTTTTACAGTTACAGTGTCAACAGACATAACAGCCAGTCAGTCAAAAGGGTGCTTAGTAAGATTCGGCAATGCAGTCGGATCTGCGGGGATTGTTTGTCTACCTGCGCCAGGTAGCCCGACTCAAGCTAGCTTAGACGCAACACAGACTTATTTGGTCTTGGATAACTCAGCGTCAAGCAACAACAGCATGATAGTAAAAATAGACCCAACAGACCTAGCCAATAGTGGGCTGACTGTGGGCGATTTTGCTATCTTCATGGGAGCGCCATCACAAACCATCACCATAGAATTCTATGTAGAGTCAGCCTTAACGATTAGCTTTGCTGGGATGCAGCTTGAAGAAAGAGACTTCAGGACTTCAATGATATTCCAGGATAACAATCTTGCAATCAGGGCAGGAGATCAACTAAGCTATGGCACTTCCCCGATCGCCGGACTAAGCAATTTTGGCATCTTTATCTCAATACGGCAATGGCTAGGAGATGGCAGTTTATTTAGCCTTGGAAATCTTTCTGTTTCAATACTAAAAGATCAGCTTTTGGTGCAAATAAATGACTCAAAGTTTACGATCGGGGAAGTATTAGATCCCACGTTTGATCTGTTCTTGCAAACGTCAAATACGAATGGCATTTTTTCTATATTTTTGAACGGAACATTAAAGTTTCAAGAAAATCTTGGGGTTTTTATAGGAAGTGCTGGCAACACCGAGCTGGTATTTACGTCTGTTGGATTACGGAGAATCAATCAGTTCTTTGTGCTAGATAATAGCTTACTAGATGGCGGAGTGATGCTTGGCGATGTTGCTGCTTCGGAAGTGCAAGAGTTATTCAATACAAAAGATCTATTGATCAATGCGACAGAGATTGCCTCAACAGCGTCCAGTATTGTTTTACCCGAAGTCATAGTACCACCAAGAAATCCCCCATTGGTTTCTAGCACAATCGTCAACATTGTGGCTGGAGTTATAGTGTTAAACCGTGCAACTGGTTTTTCACCAGGAATGACCATTTTTATAGTCAGGGGAGACACCATAATATTTCAGAGAAGTATCTTGGATATAAAAGTTAATGATGTTGTACTGAATTCTGTTGAAGGGCTTAGTGTTGGCGACAAAGTATTTTTTGGCGGCGGAGAGCCAGGATATTCTTTTGTCAGGATGCCATTTGAACCGATAGATCCACAGGTAATTTTAAACGTGGATAGAACAAATAAAACAATTAACATTTATTCTACATTGGGATTTTTACCTAGCAGAGCATTCGTGGTTACAAAAAGTTTTCAGGAAATATCTGAAATAATAATATCTAGTATTGACAATGTGAATAATCTGCTAAAAGTAAACGATACAGCAGGTATCATGCAAGGGCATATAATCGCTCAACCACTTAATGAGATGATGATATCTCCATATCTTTATTCCGGAGCTTTACTAGATCCAAATGATGGAGTTGAAATAGGAGAAAAATATAAAAACGGAGTTAGAATTTTTAACAACACATCAAAAGCGCAGCTAGCACAAGCAATTTTGACAGTGCAT
>CASBQM010000355.1 GCA_949127645.1 Synechococcales cyanobacterium PMM_0036 | reverse complement strand
TGCGTCAGTGATATGGAAGTGGTAGCGTCCGAGTACATTGAAATGCTTGTCTCCCAAAGGCGAGAGGCGCGCCACGTCCTCCGGTTTGACAACCACGCCGTGTGTGCGCACATGCATCAAGGCCGCATCCATATACCGCGTGGTCCACAGGATCAGAGCATTCAGAACAAGCCCCAGCGCACCGAGCTGATCTTCCTGGCCTTCCCGATAACGCTGTCGTAGTTCGCCACGCTGTCCGTGGAATAACTTTCGGGCTAGACGGTGACGGCCTTCGCCTCGATTCAACTGCGTCAGATTACGCCGGCGGTACGCCTCGTCGTCAATCGTGTTCAGAGGATGTTTGAAAAGTCCGCTCGGACAGACTGCGCGTCCCGCTGCGACTCGCGTTTACTCGTAGATAGTTTCCGGCGCAAAATTCAAAAGAGCAACAAAAGTGGCGCGTTATGGCCGCAGAACGAGCGTAACAGTCGGCTGTAGGGTTTAACAATCGAATCGGGACGAGAGGGTGGATCCGAGGAGCCGGTGAAGAGGGCCTGAGGAGGAGAGGGAAAGAGTGGGGATGTACCCTAAAGGAAACTGGAACTGACGATGAGGCCGAATCAGGTGCGAGTCAGAGCGAGTGCCTGCTTGGCCCGGTGGTTTCCAATGTGGATCAAATTGTCGGAGATCACACCCAGGCCGACCCATCGGCGCGTGCCGTCGGCCCCTTTGTAGAGGGATCGCCGCAACCCATGCCGGCGTTTAAGAACACTGATCCGGCCCTCGCAACCAGTGCGCCATTTCTGCTCTCTTTTGAACCAGCGCTGTTTCTGCCGTTGCCTGCGCGCCGCGCTCTTGGTGCCATGGCTGGGAATGGAAACACGGCGCACTCCTTTTTGTTCAGCTCCCTTCTGGTTGGCGGCCGAGAAGAATCCTGGATCGGCTGCGACCACATTAGGCGCGCGTCCAAACTGCTCGATGTGGTATTCCAACCCGGGCAACAGAAGAGTGGAGTCAGCAGGCCGTCGATCACAAACCTGGTACCGCGTCACAATCTGGTTCTCGGCTTCCTGAATGACCACCAGTTTGCCGAATTCATTGGGTTTGTTGGTCTTGCCCTTGCGAATGACCTCGGTATGAGTTTCAAACAGACTGAGGATTTTGTTTTCGTACTGGGTGTTGCCATGCAAGATGCGCTCGCGGGTCTGGCGTAAGACCTGCTCGACGCGCGGAACCATCTGATCCAGTTGCTGCTGGGCTTTGCGCAATGCCCGGTTGCGGCGCGGGATGCGCTCGCTGATTTGGCGGGAAATGAGTTTGGCTTGCCCCACCACGCGGCTGGTGATGTCGAGCAAACTGCGATAGGCCCGCTGCATCTTCTGTTGGCCGGTTTCGGTTTTGTTGCGGCTGGCGCGCGCGATCGCCAAGACCTTCAGCTTCGCCGCGCGGGTGCGATCGCGTAAGCGTGTCACTGCATCACCAGCGATGGTGTTGACTTTCTTCATGACGCGCGTCAGCACGCGTACGCCATCGCCCAACAATGTGCTGTCGGTAGGGTAGTGGATATTAGTCTCCACCACAGTGGTGTCCACCCGCATCTTGCGCCCGGTAGTGACCTTGTTCTCAACGGCAATTTGCACCATGCGTTGATGGAGTTGTTCAATCACTTCGGGCCCCAGTTGGCGCGCGAGCCGCCCCATGGTTTTATCGTCGGGAACCTTGTGACCTCCGACCCGAGTGAACTCGCGATACACCAGATTGGCCCGCACCTCTCGGCTCAGCACCTCGAAGCTCCAATCGCGGACGTGTTTGAGCAGCAACATGCGCAGCACCACTTCGGCAGGCGTAGCGGGGCGGCCGCGGGTCTTACTTTTCTTATAACGTTTGGCCAACTCTTGTTGGATGAGCAACAGCAGCTTTTCGTCTTCCAAGACGGTATCGGCCTGTTGCATCCAGGGTTCCCAGAGATCCTCCACCGCTTCGGCGATGAACCCATCGGCGAAGTGAATTTGCAGGCGGCGAGCTTCAATCATGGCCTTGGTCCTGCCGAGCCGCCCGTAATTGTTGGCGGTTGAACTCGCAGACCTGTTCGAGCACCTTTTGGAGTCTGCGGTAGTTCGCCAGACCGCGGCGCACCAGGGGCACTTCATGGGGCCGCAAGGTCTGCTGATGGATTCTTTTGCCGGGGTAGCCGGTGGCGAGGATCCAGGTGGGGTGGCCGCCGCCGTCGGCACAGGTGCGGCAACCGCGAGCATGACGGATCGAGCGATGGAGGAGCGAGCCGCGAAGAATGGCGCCGGGATCAGCGAGGCGCTGAAGGATGCGATGAAGCCGCTGCTCGGTGCTCAATTTCATTACATATAGTGAAACACAGATCGTGCCGTTTGTCGATACATTTAAACAAACAAATATTTTATTATTCCGATCAGCGTGGCTGATATGTTCGATCTGTCAAAATCGGCTTTATGGAGCCGCTCAATCGAAAGGACTTGCCTTTCGAATTTTGCGCCGGAAAGTAGATAGAGCGGTGCAAGTGCACCCAGGTTCCAGAGCTTTCCCAGCACCTGAAGTAGTGGTAAACAGTGCCCCAGGGTGGAAATTCGTGTGGAAGCAGGCGCCACTGGCAGCCCGTTCGCAACAAATAAAAGATGGCATTCAGAACCGCCCGCAAGTCAGTGGTACGCGGTCGCCCACCTAACCGCGCTGACGGTAGGAGCGATGCAACCAAATCCCATGCGGCATCCGTCAGGTCCGTGTCGTAGCTTTTGTTCAGCATCAGCGGAAGTTATGGATGTTCCCTCCCGCAGAGGCGATGCGGACTTTTCAAACATCCTCTCAGCAATGCCCATGTTCGGATAACTGACCAGGCGATAAGCTGAACACGGGCCTGACCTAAGCAAAATGCATCATCAAGGCATGCCACTCGTGAGTTACGAAGCCCGGCATTATTCCCTTCCCTCCTGTTCGAACTGTCTGAGCACTTCTTGTTCTTTGCGGGCTTTTTCGCGCAGGTCGGTAACGACCTGCTGGGCAAGACGCGGTGTCCGTTTGATAATAAATCCGGTCCAGGTCCCGGTCAGCTTGTTGGCCCGAAAGAGTTGATTGGCGATCTGAGCACAGTATTCGGTGAGCTGCTGGAGTTCTGGATCCGTTATATCGGGGACTTGGGAGAGGGTTTCCTCGATAACTTGGCTGACGGCGTCATCGTCGAAGAGTGGGGTGAAGTATCGGGCAACTCCCTGACGGACAGCAGCCTGCGCCGTCGACGACGTTCTTTGTTTCGTTACTTCTATACTTTCTTTTAAAGGAGGTGCGGTTTCCGGACCTGCCGCTCCTGCGGTTTCCGGACCTGCGGGAGATGTGGTCTCCGCAGCTCTGGGATCCAAGAAGTAGCTGATTTCCGCAGGTGTGGAAACCATACCTCTGAAGTTCTGAAGAACCGCCTGAGAACCGGAATCGGTCAGGACCCGGACGCCTGGCCCGTTTCGTAAAACCCAGATTAGACCACTCTCGCGACGCGCGGCGTTCAGGTTCCGGAAGGAGCGGATGCGGTAACGCCGGGATTGCCCGGCTTCCCGGTACCCCTGTTCGAGGACAATGGCAAGTTTTTCCACTAGGCCGCGCAGGGCGAGACGGGTTTGGGTTTCGCTCATGCCGCACAATCGGGTGATCTGGGACAGAGGCAATTCGGCGAAGCGATCCAGATTGTCGTCCTTTGGGTTGTGGGCGGCCAACCATAGACGTGAGCGTACCTGCTCTTCCCCTCGGGTATGGCATTCCTGAGCCTCCCTCCAGCGAAAAAGGGCCATTCCGCGGGGTAGCTTGATTGTCGTACCTGTGGAAACCATACCTGTTGAGGGGTTGGGTTCGGCAGGCGGAACAGCGTTCTCGGGCGGCCGTTGTTTTGCTTCCGCAGGTGCGGTTGCCACACCTGCGGGAATCACTGGGCCGATCCGCTCAAGAAGGCTTGGGACTTGTACCGAAGGGGGAGTTATTTCCGCACCTGTTGAAACCACACCTGCGGTTTCCGCACCTGCGAAGATCAGTGCTTCAACTATGTTGATTTCCACACCTGCTTTTGCTGCGCCTCTGGTGGCTTCATGAGGTGTGGTCTCCAGAGGTGTGGGTTCCACACCTCGTGGAGGGATTCTAGTAATCTCTGAAATCGACGGCAGGGAAGGGAAGGCGTCGGCGTAGAAATTCCGCAACTCTGGCTTGAGGTGGGACAGCATTCCATCCAGGCTAGAGTTTGTAGCCAGGTAATTGAGATCGAGGATCTCCTCTTTGCTAGACCTGCTGCGTTGCCGCTTTGCCGCTGGCATGGATGTTGTCACCGAAAGTCTCTATCAAATGGTCAGCGAGCAGTCGATAGTCTTCGAGCGCCTTCGAACGGGGCTCGATGTCCGCAAGAAATGCTTTCTTGCGGCCGGCTCGCTGCACGGCTTGGTCGGTCCGAATACTAGGCAGAATCGGAATCCGGAGATCCTCCGACATGCGCTCAAGACTCCTCAGAACGACGTCGGTGGCCTGGAGTCCGCGATGGACCTTAAGGGGCAATAACCCGACCACACGCATCGGAATGTCCGTTACGGTGGCGTTCTTCAGCATCTTTCCAAGGGCCTGCTGCGCGTGCAGCGTGGCATATGCACCTTGTACGCTGAGCACGTCCATATCGATGGGGATGATTGTGTTTTGACAGTACACGGCCGCGCAGTTCTGAAACAGGCTGATCGAAGGCGAGGTGTCGACCAAAATGACGTCGTAATCCTTCTCGACCTCCCGCATCAGCGTTGATAGGATGAACTCTCGGAGGGTCTCCTTATAAAGCATGATCTCCGCCTCGTTCGTCGAACGGTTGCTGGCGAGGACATCCAGCCGGGCACCGTCGTCGACCCGGACATTCACGACGATATCCGACAATGTCCGGCGTTCAATCAGGAAGTTGTACAGGTGGTACTGCGGATTCAGGCCGAGCAGAGACTGAATGCTCCCCTGTGGATCCATGTCGATCAGCAGCGTTCGCTGCCCCTTCTCGGCGAAGCACCGCGCCAGGGTAACGACCGTCGTAGTTTTTCCGACGCCGCCTCTTTGATTGCACACCAGCAGCCGAATCAAATTGATCCCCTTTTTCAAGCACTTGTCTGATAGTTTCTAGTTCGTCCCGGTTCCACAATCTACGGTTCTTTGCCCGCATAGCAGTCGACGGTTGAACCCATCCATATCGCAGCCAGCGTTGGAGAGTCCGGACAGAGATCCCGAGGATTCGGCAGAGTTCATGGTCGAGTAGTAGATCCTGAGGTCGCATGCCTGAAACAGAAGTGTACCTAAATGTTAAATTTCCGTCAATAAAAATGCGACACAACAGCCATTTATCTGCTGTGGTCTAACTTGCATGAAGGATCCAATTGTCATGTGGAACCGCGACACATCAGTCGAGTGGCTATGGAGACGGGCCGGAGGGGAACCCCATTTTGCACCGCCGATCGCGAAACCGTACCTGCCTGCCGGGGCTTTTTGTCCGGCTGGTCAGCCACAGGTTCCGCTTCGCTCAAATCACGCGCGAGTTGCACCTTACGTGAAAAGCACCGTGTCGACTACCACACGTAAGTGTATGAATCTGAAAAACTATCGTCAGCAGAGTGGCCTTCCGCGCGGCCCAACGTTCGCTGAAGGACGCCACTTACGCAGCGCCGCCAACTCCGGGCCGGTTCTATCGATTGGGGCGCGGGTGGTGCGCACGCCTGGAGGTGTCGAGGGTCTCACTGTG
>CASBQM010000354.1 GCA_949127645.1 Synechococcales cyanobacterium PMM_0036 | reverse complement strand
AGGTTGGGGGTTTCGTATTTGGCGATCGTCACCGCCAACCCAGAGCCATCCGACAGGTTAAACAGAGATTGAATTAAGCCCTTGCCAAACGTGCGTTCGCCAATGAGTTGCGCCCGTCCGTTGTCTTGCAGCGCACCTGCTAAAATCTCGCTGGCGCTGGCTGTTCCCTGATTGACCAACACCACAAGCGGATCGTCCGTAAGCGCAGCACCGCTGGCTTCAAAGCTGTCCTGGATGCCGTTGCGATTGACGGTATAAACTACGGTTCCTTCCCCCAGCCAGAGTCGCGCAATTTCAATGCCAGACTGTAACAGCCCACCCGGATTGCTGCGAAGGTCTAAGACATAGGCATTTGCCCCCTGAGACTCCAGATGCCTGATGGCGCTTCCCACCTCTGCACTAGCATTCGCGTTGAACTGGCTCAAACGGATGTAGCCAATTTGAGTTCCGTCGTTTTGGGTGCGCAGGTCGGCGTAAACTGGGTTAAGGCTAATGCGATCGCGCACCAAAGTAATATCCTGAACCTGATGCAAAGGGCGATCGGTATCTTGAAGCTCTTCAGGCGCAATGGTTAACGTTACCTTACTACCTATCACGCCTCTCATTCGTTCGGCGGCTTCATCCAGAGAAAGCTTGGTAGTTGGATAGCCGTTGATCTTGAGAATGCGATCGCGGGGCTTAATCCCGGCTTTCTCGGCTGGAGATCCTTCGATCGGCGCAATCACCCGTAGTTCGCTGTTGGGGTTATCCTGCGTAATTTGCAAGCCCACGCCTGTCAGCTCTCCAGCCGTGTTGGTTTGGAGACTGCGGTACTGATCAGGCTTGAGCAGCCGGGTGAAGGGGTCATCCAGACTCGCCAGCATTTTCTGAATCGCGCTGTAGGTCTGCTCCCGATTGTTAATTGGCTGTTGCAACGCCTTTTGCCGCACCAGCCACCAGTTTTGATGGTTAAAGGTGCTGTCTACATAGGCGCGATCGACAATGCGCCAAACTTCGCTCAAAAGCCGCTGCTCTTCCGTCAGCGCCAGTGCAGGCGCACTCAGAAGACCCATAGCCAGACTTACCGCCAGACTCACTGAACAAACGAGCAGCAAGACGGCTCTAAAAATCCGATTTCTCATAGTACAAATCTTAAGATGAGTCTGGCTTCCTGGCTATAGGGTGAATGCGGAAAAGTGCGGTTCAGCATCTTTAGAGAATGAGTTAAGAAGATCATTAAGATCCGCCCAAACCTGGCTTTACAGAGCCTTGTGAAGTGCAATTCACCTGAGAGCTGTGTTACATTTATTGACAGTCATAATACCCCCCTGGAACTCTCGTTTCATGTTTACAAAACAAGTTACTGACTCAAAAACCTTCAAGTGGTTTGATGAGCGTCTTGAGATTCAGGCGCTCGCTGATGATATCAGCAGCAAGTATGTTCCTCCCCATGTCAACATTTTCTATTGCCTGGGGGGCATTACCTTAACCTGCTTCATCATCCAGTTTGCCACTGGATTTGCAATGACTTTTTACTACAGACCAACGGTAGCTGAAGCCTTCACCTCCGTGCAGTACATCATGAATGATGTCAGCTTTGGCTGGCTGATTCGCTCTATTCATCGCTGGTCTGCCAGCATGATGGTTTTGATGATGATCCTGCACGTTTTCCGCGTCTACCTAACGGGTGGGTTCAAAAAGCCTCGTGAGCTGACTTGGGTAACTGGCGTTGTGCTTGCGGTGATCACGGTTTCCTTTGGCGTAACTGGATATTCTCTGCCTTGGGATCAGGTCGGCTATTGGGCGGTGAAAATCGTTTCGGGTGTGCCCGAAGCGATTCCCGTGGTAGGCGTTTTGATTTCTGACATGCTGCGGGGCGGCGCTAGTGTGGGTCAAGCCACTCTGACACGCTACTACAGCGCTCACACCTTTGTCTTGCCCTGGCTGATTGCAGTGTTCATGCTGCTGCACTTCCTGATGATCCGCAAGCAGGGTATTTCTGGACCCTTGTAATGGGTTCCTGGGTAGCCTGATCCTTTGAATCTGGTTCTCTGCAAACCGCTTCGACTTAAAAACAACTCAGGAGAACACTCCCTCATGGCAACAATTAAGAAGCCAGACCTCGCAGATCCGATTCTGCGGGAAAAGCTAAAGAACGGTATGGGTCACAATTATTATGGTGAACCTGCCTGGCCTAACGACCTGCTTTACATTTTCCCAGTTGTGATTTTAGGCACGATCGCCTGTTGCGTTTCTCTCGCCGTACTCGATCCTTCTATGGTGGGCGAGCCTGCAAATCCTTTTGCAACGCCGCTTGAAATCCTGCCTGAGTGGTACCTATATCCTGTATTTAACATTCTGCGCGTTCTGCCCAACAAATTGCTGGGTGTAGCCTGTATGGGTGCAGTGCCTTTGGGTTTGATTCTGGTTCCCTTTATCGAGAACGTCAACAAGTTTCAAAACCCTTTCCGCCGCCCTGTGGCAACCGCCGTGTTCATGTTTGGCACAGTGGTCACTCTGTGGCTAGGAATTGGCGCTGTGATGCCGATCGACAAGGCGCTGACACTGGGCTTGTTCTAGGAGCTTGTTCTAGAGCTTTTAGGTGAACTTACAGACCTAGAAAGGCGATCGCATTTCAAATTTAGCGCTTCCTAAACTCTCTGCGGATGTTAACTCATCTCTGTGAGGTTGAGGGGGCGCTAGCTTTTTGCCTAAATATTTTTTGCCTAAATACTTACTGACGGAAAAACCATGTCTCAAGCCAAAAATGTCCTGGGTGGAACGCTAGAGTGCTGCTGCACCAGCCCTATGACCGGATTCTACCGCGACGGATATTGCAGCACGGGTGCCGGAGATGTCGGAATGCATATTGTCTGCGCTCAGGTGACGGCAGAATTCCTCGCCTTTAGCAAGTCACGCGGCAACGATTTAACCACGCCCATGCCAATGTACAGCTTTCCTGGACTCAAACCGGGCGATCGCTGGTGTCTTTGCGCCTCGCGCTGGCAAGAGGCATTTGAGGCAGGAATGGCTCCGCCTGTGGTGCTAGAAGCTACCCATGCTGCCGCCATAGAGTATGCGGCACTCAGCGACTTAAAGCAGCACGCTATTTAGTTCCATTACCTCTAATTGCTTTCCTGATTGCTTTACAGAACCTCTGCTTTTAGCTTTGCAACCGGGAGGTATAGAAACTTTCGCCAGCTTGGCACATAAGCCCGCTTGCTGAAAACGTCATACTGATTTTTTTCAATCACATCCAAGATGCCGCGATAGAGCATCAGCGCCGACCAGACGGGAAAGCGCGCATCTGGACTGAGCAGCCTAACACCCAACTCAGCCTCATTGAAAAACTGACGAGCGCGCTGAATT
>CASBQM010000353.1 GCA_949127645.1 Synechococcales cyanobacterium PMM_0036 | reverse complement strand
GTCCCGACAGAACTCAATCGCGCGATCTAGCTCGCCTCGTGCCCCGACTGACGAGACCTGCTCCTGAAAAACCTTCTCGCAGGGGACGTTCGTCAGGACCGACAGCTGAGCATCCAGCCCCGCCACTTGGTCCAGCGTGGACGTACGAGCATATCCAACGAGCATTAACGCCTCCCTATGTCATAAACATAGTGAGACAAACCGTCTCAAAAATCAATATATATGTGTATGAGACGTCTCTGGACGCCATCAATAGCGCTTGCTCAGTGAGACAGCTCAGACCCTGGGGATCGCCTGCTACCCCCCTAATACCCTCACCAGCACGCTGCCACTCGCGAACGTCGATCCGCCTTGAACGCCCCGCCTGAGCAGAAAAAGAGCAGCAAGCGACGAAAATCCTCTAAGCCATTGTAATACCTTGACAATATGCCCCGTTTATTTTGAGAGAAACGTCGTTTGTCTGACATCCGCGCGCATAAGTAATCAGCGCTCTGATTGTTCTGGTTGAACGCGACCTACCATGAAGAAAACGCACGAAATCGCCCCGACCCCATCCGCAAGAACTCAAATTCTCGCTAATAGTATTTCTATGTCTTTTTACTACCTTCAATAGAGAAACATCAAAAAATGAAAATCCAGACAAGACGAATTTCCATCCGCGTCCCCGATGAACTCCATGCTGAGCTGATCGCACTGTCCCAACAGATCAAACAACATCCGAGTCAGATCATCCGAGACTGTGTCCAGCAGTCTCTAGAATCCTACCGTCGACATGTTCCTCGTCCGACACCATGACGCTTCCTGATCCTCCAGCGAAACCAATCGATCCAAGATCGTTTCTTCAGACGCAGTTTGATCGCGACTACGTCCTTGGATTAGTGAAGACGTTCAGTGATCATGCTCGCGAGAAAAACAGAAAAATCTTTTTTGTTTCGATCACATACAAAGAATCAAAAGATTATCCCATCACTGCTGCCGCTGCGCATAACAACTTGAAGCGATTCCATCTGCATTTCGCTCGCAAGCTCTGCAACACCCGACATCTTGAATACGAACGCTACCGCAAGATGGAACCGATCCTGTTCGCGTTCATTGATGTTCCCGGATCCAAACCGAAGCACTATGAATTGAAATCCGTTCCGCAGCATGAATCAACATTTCATCATCATTGCATCCTGATAGCAGACGAACAGTACGTTGATCAGCTAGACGCTCTGACTAATCCCGATGCTGCCACCGCGTGTGCAAAAGAACTCAGTGCATTCTGCAACATTAGAACCTTGAATGTTCAGCGCGTCGTAGACACCGAAGATCATCGAATCCGCGTCACTGACTACTGCACCTATCACGCGCGCAAGCGCAATGATGACTACGCCTACCAAATATTTCCCATCCACGAATCCGAATTCAAAAAATAAAAAAAAAGGAAAAAATCCATGCCACGCAACAGTTCCATCCAATCTCGCTCAGACGCAGACTTTCTTCGCGCACTTGCGCGCGACCTAGCTCCGATTGCCGAGCACATCCGTGGAAATGAATCCAAAGTGCTCTTGCGCTTCGAAGTGCCACGATCCCTAGTTCCCAAGATCAGAGACATCGTCTCAGATGAGCTTGAGCGCGATGCGCGTCAGCAATCTCTCTACCGTCACGCTGAGCGCATTGAACAAATCGACTACGCCGCTGCTCGCAGCGTGAATGATGCCGAGTTGCCGCTATGACCGCCAAGGAAGCAGCAGCGCTGCTTGCAAAGGCACGATCAGCAGACGTCGTTTACGTCAGCAAAGACCTGAAGCCCGAAGTCAAAGTTCGACTGATCCGCCAGTTCTGCGCCGATGCTGAACGACTATCGAGAACCAAGAGCATCGTGCTCGTCTCGTTTCCTCATGAATGAGACATGATCACCGCGAGTCGCTGCACGACGCGCACTGATCCCTAGTCCAGCACAAGACCTATAAACTTTCTCGACAGAACCCCCTGCTAATAGACAGGGGGTTTTTGATTCGTAGACGCCTTGAATGCTTTGACGTGCCGAGCTGCAGCTATGGTCGCCCTCCCTTGAGCCGACGAAGCCGCCCAGGCGTTCCTCTACCTCGACGGCTCCGCGGCCGTCGCAATCGCAGCGCAGACGATCAACAAGACCCAAAGACCGATGTACAGCGCGCTTCCGATTGCAATGTAAGACCAGAAGACGCCGGTCTCGCTCCATACTCGAAATATCCAATAGAGCTCTGCAAAGGGCGGTGTGAAGAATGTGAGAACTGCAGCGAGCGTTCCTGAGACTTGGTACGCAAGATAGGTCGTGAAAAAATGAAGAAGAATGCCAAGTAGAACCTTCAGAAGGTTGGAAATGCCCGTGACCGAGAGCGCTAGCGCGAAGAATATTCGCCGCATCATCTTCTCCCCCAAAACTATCATAGATGTTGCACGCACCCGGGGAAGTTGTCCAAAGCTGTGCTCGTATCTACAGGAGTTCTTGCATCGGATCGGGAAGATGATACGATTCGGTGGTACGAAACGCATCTTTTCGACCCTCACTTGAAGCAGCAAAAGCCTATATTTGTTGGGTTTTATTGATTTGTGCGACGCTTCCCGTAGGGAGCGCCAAGCGCCATCACATCGATGATGGCTCAGCCGATATCTTTTCAATCTCGCACCACGAGCAGCGCAACGGTATCGAGCCGCTGACGGGATCGGTGCGATCGGTGCCGATCGCGCTGTTCAGGTTCGCGGCCAATGGGTGGCTGCGATCATAGGGAGTGCCTTCGCTGCCGTCGACCCACCAGCCGTGCTGGCCGAATACGGCACCCGCTGCCAGCCCCGGCACGACGACGGCACGGGCGACCGAACTGCCGGTCCGCGTTCTGATCCTGACCCAGTCGCCCCGGGCGATCGTCCGGGC
>CASBQM010000352.1 GCA_949127645.1 Synechococcales cyanobacterium PMM_0036 | reverse complement strand
GATACTGAGCATCTAAATCATTCCCCTGTAGGGCTAGACTCTCAAGAATTCACGGCAACCGCCACGCTGCACGTCCGTCGCCTCATCTCGGTCTTAGTGGTTGACATTCGCAACTTCACCGGAATGACCCGTCAGATTGATGAGAAGCTGCTATCTGAAGTCATTGGCACTTGGTTTCGCTGTGCCGGAGAAATTATCCGCGAGTATGGAAGCTGGGTTGACAAGTATATTGGCGATGCCGTCATGGCGGTCTGGATTCACGGTGCGCAAGGGATTAGTCCCGAAGAGATGGTGCGCATCACCCGTGCCCTCAGCGCTATGCACAAGATGACCAGCCAGCTTCATGAACGCTATCCGCTACCTTTCCCCCTCCAAATCGGAGCCGGATTAAACACAGGATACGCCATGGTAGGCAATACCGGAACGGGCGATCGCCCCGACTATACGGCACTAGGCGATACCGTCAATGCTGCTTTTCGGCTAGAATCTTCGACTAAGCAAATTGGCTCTGATATTGCGCTAGGAGAAACAACCTATCAATATTTGGCAGAGTCAGGCATTAGCCCCGATTTATTTAAGCAACACACTGTCAGCCTTAAAGGCTACGATACTCCAACTTTGACCTACGCAGGATCATTCACTGATCTAGATACCTTCCTTAAGTTAGTGCCCAATGACTAAAGTGCCCGATTACTAAAAAGCGAAGCCTTGTAAGGCTTCGCTTTTTGGTTGTTATATTCTCGACTTACCGTACAAAATGACTATGCAATTTCTGCAACTTCTGCAACGGATTCCACAGCGGCAGCATAAACGCTAATCTTCTTACGGTTCTTGCCTCTACGCTCGAACGTAACGATCCCGTCAATCAATGCAAACAAAGTGTCATCACTACCGCGTCCAACATTTGAACCCGGATGAATTTTAGTTCCACGCTGCCGCACCAAGATATTTCCGGCTCTGACCACTTGACCGCCATATCGCTTAACGCCGAGCCGCTGAGCATTAGAATCCCGACCGTTGCGAGTACTACCTGTTCCCTTCTTGTGAGCCATGTGAATTTCTATCCCTTACTAACATTATCTTTCACCCTAGCCAAAGCCTAGCTAGTCCAATGCCTATTCAGCGGATACTTCCTCGAAAGAGATATCTGCCGATTCGATAGCAACAGGCAGAGAAGCATCTGCGATCGCCAGAATTTCACCGCCGACAGAGATAGAGTTGATCATCAGCCGAGTTAGCTCTTGGCGATGCCCTTGCTTCTTGCGGGTCTTCTTCTTGGGGCGCATCTTGTAGACGATAATCTTACGACCCCGCATATGTCTCAAGACAGTGCCTTCTACAGTGGCACCCTCTACAAAAGGCTGTCCAACTGAAGACTCGCCGTCGTAATCAATAAAAAAAACCTTATCGATGGTTACAGATGCGTCTTCATCAACGGCAAGCCGCTCTACATCATAAAAGCGACCGGGTTCGACCCGTAGCTGCTTTCCGCCTGTTTCAATAATTGCGTATGCCATGAACTTGCCTTAGATAATTGCCGTACAGGTAGCCTGACAGATTTAATCAATGACTTGATCAATCCAGAAAAGCATTTCAGACGGGGTCTGAGTAATAGACAGACCACAAACCTGATCCGAGCAGTGTGAGTAACTAGCATACTATCTTTACAAAAAAAGAGGCAAGTGTCAATTTGGTCAGCAAGCTTTACTCCTTTGCTTCGCGCTTTAACAATTACAAGCCCTCAGACTACAAAACTTGTAGAGTCTCCCTGAGTCGCTTGCCAGCTTCTAGCATCAAAGTAAAGATCCTCTAATGTGATGCTGTAGAGAGCTTCTTTGAGCTTCTGATGCAGTTGATGCCATAGCGTCAGCGTTACCCAATCCTCTGCTTGCTCGGCTTCGGGAGTATGGCGAGGCAGAGGGTTAACGGTTTCGCCTACCGCTTCTAGAATTTGCCCTAGGGAAATATCGGCGGGCGATCGCGCCAATTTATATCCCCCCTGTGCGCCCCGCACCGACTCGACTAAACCTGCTCTTCGCAACTCAATCAGCAATTTTTCGAGATAGGGAGCCGGAATATCTTGGCGTTTGGCGATGGCTTTAACTGAAGTGGGCTGCGATCGCGGTTGTAAAGTTAAATCAAGTAATGCTTTAACGCTGTAATGTCCACGAGTCGTTAATTTCATTCGGCTAAATCAGCAGGTTTTCCTCCATGCCATTAAGTTTATCGGTGTGCCTATCAATCTGTTTGATTAATCAGTTGAGGAATTCTCAATCTAGCTCATTCCTGAGTTGCCCATTCGGCAAACCTACTTAAATACAGACCTTCCAAACCTAGATTTCTCCTGACTTTCTATCAACAGTGCCGTAAGCAAGAACAAAGAGCTATGCGACGATTAGACGATTAATAGACAATTAATAGACAATCCATAGCAATGACTAGGTGAAACTTTTTGAGTCAGCCTTACCTTAAGGGATTGCAAACAAATAGTTCTCCCACTTGATACCCGTAGGCTTAACCCGGTTAGATTGCAATTTCTGATAGAGTTTAGTCGTTGATGCTAACTCGTAAAAATTAGATTAAGCGGAATAATATTTAATCTAAATCAGATAAAAAAGTATCGAGTCAGGGTAGTATGGTTGCAAGAGATGAATTGCAGAGCAAAGAGATAAGCTTTGCTATCAAT
>CASBQM010000351.1 GCA_949127645.1 Synechococcales cyanobacterium PMM_0036 | reverse complement strand
AATGTTGCCTTGCCCCGTGAACCAGGCGGCTGCGATCGCCCCTGACAGCAGCACTGTACCCAACATGACCAGCGTAGCAATTCGGAAGCGTGACATAGATCCTTTCATAAATCAAGCACAGCTCTCTTAGATTGAAGAATGCAAGCTAGCGATAATCTAAAAGCATGGTTTTGAGACATGAGCTAGGGACACTTTTTGTTCGCAAAATCGCACTTATAAATGAATGATTCTTGCCAGCTTAGGGGAATCTCTAGTAAATCTCGTGTTCCTGTAAATCCTTGCCCAATGAAGAGAAGCAGAGCAAAGGAATTAAGAACGATGTGAGCGGTGCGCCAGCGATTGCTTTTATCTTGATAAATATCTCGAATGATCGCCAGAGAGAAAATCATCAATAGTGCAGCCGCTATTCCGTAATAGTAATGTGAGATATACCACTCATTAGTGCGACGAAAAATCTCAGGTTGACATCCCAAAAGAACCAATCCCATACCTGTGAGAGTGGCAAATATTCCTCGCCAAATTTTTGGCTCAGCACGATATAGAAGAACGAGAGAGGCGATCGTCGCCACAAAAATCAGCAGCACAAACCCTACTCTAAACGGCTCTTTCGTCCAGACTTGACCTTCTAGTATCTTCAGGAAAATGTCATGCCCTAGCCCCAGCAAGGCAAGCCCCACAACTGAACCACTCAGCCACCGTCCCAACTGCACGTGTTCCGTCCCCACGACTGGCGAAACCTTACTCTTAACACCAGATGCCAACTCCTGCCGACGTTGGCGAACGCGCAGGGCACGGCTCACAACATTGCCAATGAGAGGATAGACGACAACAATGGCGATCGCCGGATGTAGCAGCAATAAAATATCTTTGATATCCATTTTTCCCCTCCGTTATGAATGAACGATCGCGCTACCTAAACATTAACGGTTTGAGGTTTTATGCCGCATAGAATATGCGGCATAAAAACCCGATCTGCAATCTACTGCAACTACTTCACTTCATTGGCAGGAAACTGAGTCACTTTACCTTTAGCAACTGCAACTACGACATCAAAATGAGAACAGTAAGAAAAGGTGACATCGTGAACTTTGCTGTACAGATTGACGACCGTACCCGCACCACCAGGCTGAATTCCAATCGGGTCAAGCTCACCATAAAAGAAGCGTCGAAGCTGATCGCCACTGCCAACTTGCCCCTTACTCTTCGTAATCAAATCGATCTTTTGTTCGACAGTCATTTCTTGAGCTGATGCCTGAACCAAGGCAGGGCTGATTACTTTAAGAGGAGCATCCCAAACTGTTACAAGACCTGCTAGAGATATACCTAAGAGTACAGAAGCTAACTTCATGATAGGAACCTTTTGACTAATTTTTGACGAATGATGGAATGATTTGAGCCGTTAAGCGCGAACCCGCTAGGAAGCAGACTATAGGGCTAAGCAGCTAATTTCTATGATTGAAATCAAGTCGTAATTTTTCTTCATAAAATCATTTCTATAAGAACTGCACTAGGCGCTTTTGTCGAGCAATGACTCCCTCTTCTTCCAACTGAGTTAGGGCACGAGACAGAGCTTCGGGCGTGAGAGCTAGATCCTCAGCAATGGTTCGCATGGGCTGCTCAAGCTGCACCGATCGCTGATTGGCAGACAGCTTTAGGTAGTGTAAAACGCGATCGCGTGCAGAACGAATGCTGCGTAACTCCAGCAAAATTTTGGCTTGATGCAGTCGCCATGCAAGCTGTTTCATCACCTCTTCTGCCAATTCAGGTCGTTCTCGTAAAGCCGCTAGGATAGCTTGCTTGGGCAGGAGAGCCACTTGTGAAGGCGCTTCAGCGATCGCCGTACAGTCATAGAAATTAATGAATAGCGCCACCTCTGCAAAACTTTCCCCCGCTCGGATACGATAGTGATTGACAGCCTGTCCATCTGAGGTATAGTGCAATAGCTTGAGCTGTCCTGTCTCTAGCCAAAAGGTGGCTTCTGCCAAATCTCCTTTGTAGAAAAGCGCCTGTCCACTCTCTAGCTTTCTGTATTCAATTAATGCTTGCAAATCTGCTGAAAGCTGTTCAGGTCTAAAACTATTCATTCTTTGTGTAGCTATCTCCATAGCAATCATTTGTTGCGCTCGTCAACTGGTAGATACTCATAACCTGTTAGGAATGTAACAGATTGCCAAAAGCTAAGCTGTGCATCTCAAAACCGTTAGAACCCTGGTTTACCCTGGCGACTCAATTAAGAATGCATCTGATTCCTGAGTTTTAGATGAAAGTCTATGGAAAGCTGAGTGAGAAATTAGTGGGTAACTCCAGAGAATTGCCTTCATGCCACAAAAATTATGATGAGTGCTGCGGATGTTTCTAAGACAATTCAACTGATTATCGCACCCGTTGTATTGATTACGGCTTGTGCGCTGATTCAAAATGCTGTTCTCGGTCGCTATGCTTCAGTCGGGCAATATATGCGATCGCTGGCTCTTGAGCGTCTAGGGCTGCTCCGTTCTGGTGAAATGGATAGCTTTCGCCAAGAGCGTTTGCAGGACATCGATCGGCAGATTCCGCTGCTGACCCATCGCCACCGGTTATTGCAAAACGCGGCGCTCATTATTTACACTGCCATGTCAATTTTTTTAAGCAATATGTTTGCGATCGCCCTGGCAGTTTCTCTCAATTCTCCTGGAGCGGCAACTTTTACGCTAACTCTATTCTTGACGGGCACAGGGGTACTTCTGGCTGGAGTTATCTTAATTTCTCTAGAAATTCGCATCTCTCACCGAGCGATTTGTTATGAGGTAGGGCGAATTGCATCGCTGAAATGACAGCCAACACCTAGACCCGGCGCTACTATTGGCAGCGCATTTTCCAAAATCGGCAAGCAATTTACCCCTGGCACTCATGATTTTTTAAGGATGTCCCCTCATGATGACGATAATGATTTGAAATGCATATATGGCTCCACCCAAAAACCGACGCTATCGCGGCTTTGTCTTAACTTCTTTAGGTCTGCAAAAGCTGCAACAGCAAATTCAGCGATTAGAGATTCAAACAAAAATTCGGCAAAGCCCACGATCGATCGCTGAACGAGTGCAGTTGGCTGATCCAGACGGAATTCATCCCATAACGGTGAGAAAGATTTTAGGCGGTCGAGACGGGGTAGATAAGCGATCGATCGAGCGGATCTTTCGAGTTATGCAGATTCAGCTAGAGGAATCAGACTACGCTCATGCTAAGCTATGCCGCTCCAGCCCTGAGCCGGTTTGCAGTCTAGAAATGCGGCAAAACTGTCCAGAATGTGAAAGTGGCGTTGAAACAGTCCGCTTTTATGGACGTACGATCGAACTTACAGCGCTGACTCAAAGCGATCGTCAGCTCCGGCTGCTGCTCGGTATGGGAGGCATTGGAAAAACTGCGCTGGCAACCCAATTTGTCAGAAAAACGCGGACTGAATTTAAGTTTGTGGTTTGGAAATCTCTGCGTCATGCGCCCCTGCTTCCGGCAATTCTAAGGGATATTCTTCAGGATCTATTGAGGGATGCAAATAAATTGCCGATTACTATCAGAGAACTAACCGGGTTACTGATTGAAACCCTGCAACAGCACCGCTGCTTACTCGTGTTAGATCATGCAGATGCCGTCCTGACCAGCCGTCTGTTGCCTAGGGGCAATCGAGATGATGAAGCCTACGAAGAGTTTTTGCAGATTATGGCAGCCGTGCCACACCAAAGCTGTTTGCTGTTGACTAGCCGAGAGCATCCCAAGGGGCTGCTAACAGAAACTCAGGTACAGGTGCTTCAGCTTGTAGGATTGTCAACGACAGAGAGCCAGCAGGTTTTTCAGGAGCAGGGAGATTTTCGGGGTTCGCTAGAAGTGTGGCGATCGCTCATTGATTACTATGGCGGAAATCCGCTGATGTTGCGACGAGTTGCGACTCGTATTCAGACTTATTTCGACGGCAGTATTTCAGAATATCTCAAAGATTTAAAGCTCAATAGCCGAGTCTTTGGCGACTTGTGCGATCTGTTACAACCACAAATCAGCCGCCTCTCGACGTTAGAGCGATCGCTCATCAGCCATCTAGCCGCGCAGCCAGACTGGGTTTCTGTCCAGCAGCTCCGCCAGGCTGTCCTCTCGCCCGTTGACCAGCGCTACTTACTAGAACTGCTAGATTCGTTAGCACACCGATCGCTCCTCGATCGCCAGGGTGCTTCCTTTCGGCTTCAGCCTATTGTCGCTGACTACGTAAATGAGTATCTGACGGAACATCTAATTGAATCTCAGAGCGAACACCCGCAGAATATCAGAGTGATAGGGCGATCGAGCTTAAGACGAAGCAAGAAGTGGCATAAGACACTCAACCTAACGTTAGGTAATGAACGCTAAAGAGATGCTGTGCATCCGTCCAGACGCATTTAGGCTGAAAGCCTGCCTGAGTTGCTAGCGCCTGAAATTCAGCGATCGTATACTTATAGGAATACTCTGTTCGCAACATCTCGCCCTCGTAAAAAGGAATTTCGATGCCGTTGAGATGCACGACCTGTTCTCTAAGACTGACAATGTGCATTTCAATCCGACCGATCGGATTGTAGCAAGCCTGATAGCTAAACTGATCCAGATTGAAATCTGCTCCCAGCTCACTGTTAATGCGCATCAGTAGATTTAAGGCAAACTCAGCAGAGATACCTTGAGTATCTTCATAGGCAGGTTCTAAAATCTCTTTGCTTTTTTTCAGATCTACGCCAACCAGCAAGGCTCCAGACTTGAGAGTGGCGGCAGCTTTTCTGAGAAACTCAACGGCTTCATCAGGCTCTAAATTACCAATCGAGGAACCCGGAAAGAACCCAACTTTGTACTGGTTCTGTATAGAAGGAAGGATAGGGAGATGAAGCGATCGCATATAGTCAGTACAGATGGCGATCGTCTCTAGCTGCGGGTAGTCCTGCATCAAGTTCGTGCAAGATTCGTATAGATGGTGCTTAGAAATATCTAGCGCTACATAGGTTTTAATGTGAGGCGCTGCATCTAAAAGAATTCGTACTTTTTGACTACTACCGCTACCAAATTCAATCAGTACGCCATCACCTATTAGCCTTGCAATTTCAGTAGCGTTCTCTTTTAAAATCTTGATCTCAGTACGGGTGAGATAGTATTCCTCTAAAGTGCAAATAGCATCAAAGAGTTCTGATCCGCGCTTGTCATAGAGGAATTGAGGAGCGATCGCCTTCTGTGGCTGAGTTAAACCCTGCAACACGGCAGTGCGGAAGTCATCTACTTCAGGCTGTAGATCATAAAACTGGATAATGGGATCGAAAGTTAGGGTCATTTGCGCGTTCTCAGCGATGAGGTATTGTTTGTTT
>CASBQM010000350.1 GCA_949127645.1 Synechococcales cyanobacterium PMM_0036 | reverse complement strand
GATCGGTTCCTAAGAGATTGACATCAATCACCCGAACGTTGATGGCAACTTGACGACGACGAATATCAAGCTGAGCAAGCTGAGAAATAGCGACCTCAACTGCCTTAGGATTACCAATCAGAGTAACAGCGTTGGTCCGCGCGTCTCCCACAACCTGTAAGCCTCTGAGAATCGGGGTAGAGTCCTGGAAGTCAACACGCTGCACATTAATGGTCGATTCTGTACTCTGCTGGGTTTGCCGTGCTTGAGCTGCCTGCCCAGAAGCATCTTGAGCAACGATTCCTTCGGCGGTTGTGATGGGAGTCGCGGTCACGGTTGTCACCAATCGTTCATTACTGACCGCCGTTTCTGCTCCCAAACCTACCAAAAAAGATACTGCGGATTGTACGGGCACCTGGTTTAGACGAAGCGTCCGAGAAATGACCTGACGAGCAGAGTTCGGCAGACGTGGACCCACAAAGATTGTCCGTCCAGAGCGATTGGCTTCTAGCCCAGTAATCCGCAGCACATAGTTGAAGACACTGGCAACCGGCTCATTCTCAATGTCTAGAGATACCTTAACGCCTGCCAAATTCTCTGTAGAAGCTTCTGCTCCAGCCGTCGCAGGTGGTGTGCTGCTTTGATCGCCATTGGCATCAATGTAGGCAATATTTAGCCCAGCCGCCCGTGCCAACAGCGATAGCACATCTCTGGCAGGCGCATCTCGCAGCACCAGTCGAGGCACTATTTCATTGGAGCCGAGATCGATCGCAGGCGCAGAAACATCGACATTAGAAAACGAAATATCGCCAAGCGGCGGCGGAACGGCTCGGCTCTGAAGCGGAGGAGTATAGGTATTGGTGGGAGATAAGACAGGTACTCCATCAATGGTGACACCCGGATTGGGCACCATGATATTCCCAGGGCTTTGAGGAACCACAGGGACAGGAGTTTCAGCCGGAGTTGGAGCGGTGGGTTCTACAGGCGCAGTCTGAGGCTGTCCAGTCTGAGATTGTCCAGTCTGAGGCTGGGCTTGCGCGATCGCCCCATTCGGACTAACGCTTAAAATAATGCCGCTACCGCCCCGATTCACCTGCGCTGAGGGGGCATCACTGCCGCCGCTGATGGTGACACGAACGCTGTTGGTATCAAGCTGAGCCACCGTCACCGAACTAATGCCGGGGGCAGGGTTGTTTTGCGAGAAACTACCCTGTGGCAGCTTAAGCTGAGCATTCACAATGTCTGCCACCAGCGCATTGCCCCGCTTGACGGTGAAAACCTGTGGACGATCGCCCGCCCCAGTTTGCAACGTCACATTCACCTTGCCTTCGTTAGAGGCAACCTGCACGTTAGTAATTTGAGTTGCGGCAGCACCTGCGGGCTGAGCCGCGATCGCCAAGATCGCCACACCGCCGATGAAACCACCAATTCCGAGATGCCGTTCCACGGTTCACTCCTCCTAAAAAAAGTTCCTGAAGTTCCCAATTCAACCCATTCAACTAGTTAAGCTAAGCAACTAGTTAAGCTAAGCAACTCTAATTGAATTAATCTCAAACAGACGTAAATCCATGCGATCGCCTACTTTAAGTTATATGTAGCGTATTAAACATAGATAGAATGGTTTGAACGCCACCCGTAGCGCAATTCTAAGTTGTTTAGCCTTTAATGGTATCTCTTTCTCCAAAAAATGCCACATTTTCCAGGCTGTGAGACTATTTCTAACCTGCGAGACAAAGTTTAGGAAGAAAAAAACGCAAAATTGGGCAGTAACCTGTGAGACCTGGTTAACTGACGAATCTTTCAAATCTTTGCCCCCTTATCCCCCGCCCCCTTGTGCCTGCATGGGAGGGAAGCCAGAAATTTTCTCAGGCTTAAAGCCCCTCTCCCGCTCTGGGAGAGGGGTTGGGGAGAGAGCAGTCTGAGTGCAAAGCTAAAGCCCCTAGATTCATTGAGCAAGGGCTACAGACAGCCGAAGCATGAACTTAGGGTATTAGGGTAGAAGGGCGGTCTACGGTGTCGCAGGGCTGCCAGACGGAGCGGCAGACTGATTCTTTACAGGTACCAGCGCATCCATGCGGAAAGAGGTTGTGATGCGAGTATCCGGCTGGTTTGCCGGAATAAGCCTTCCTTGAGTATCCAAGATCAGCTTATGCTCCGAAGTGTCCGACTTAAATTCGCTAATGATCAGCAAGGGCTGCAACCGCTCAATATTGCGAATAATCGATGCCGTCTGAGGAAAGGAACCCTTCAGCTCGACTTGATACACCGCTCTCTGAAGACGATTGTTGACCGCAGTGCCTAACGAACTGTCTGTGATTACGCCAGACTTCTCACTGTTCACTGCAAATTTCGACAGCGTTGCCCGCCTTGCTGGGTCTTGAATCCCTGCATTTACAGCATTGACTCGCTCATTCACGTCCAGCAAAAGGGTGCTAACGCTCTGCTCAGAGGCAAATAGCCCCAACACGTCAGCCTGAAGCTGTTTGGCTTGCTGAAGCTTGACCCGTGCCTCGTCAATCCGCTTCTGAGTTTCTTGTTGCGCCAAAAGCTGCTGCTCTTTATCGGCAATTTCCTGCCTAAGCTGCTGATTCTTATCTAGCGTCGGCTGCACAAAATTACTCCAAAGCAAGTAGGCTCCGAGTGCGCCTAGCAGCGCAATTAAAACGCCAATTATCGTGGGAGTCAGCGTAATCCCAAACAGCTTGGGGTAAGCAGGTCCCTCCGAATTGCCTTCCCCAGTGGGAATAAAGTCTCCGCTTGCGGTCATGGTTTGAGAACTCCTCTATCCCGAAGTGCCTGAATTCTGGCTGCCAACCCAACCGATAAGGTTCGCTCTAGGTCTTGCAGCAGCTCAGATGCGGTCATGTCGCTAAAATCGCCTTCGATCGTATATTCCACCACCTTGGGTAGCTCAACTTGAATTTCGCCACCTGCACTTTGCCCAGTAAATTCAACCTGAGTTGGGTTATCAATCAGCTCAGACT
>CASBQM010000349.1 GCA_949127645.1 Synechococcales cyanobacterium PMM_0036 | reverse complement strand
GTACATAACTGTTGGATGTCTTGAATAGATGTTGATTGTGATCGAAACATCTTTCATTTTCACATGAGTGATATAAATATCTAATATGATAGCCCATCATTGCCAGTGAGAAGGTGAAATCCATTCTCCCCGACCTGCTTTGCTAAATCTAATTACGATACTTTTCTCACACAAGTGTTGTTACCTATGTTATTTTCCAGACAATTCCACATCTTTTCCTTTCGGAATGTGTTTATTTATTTAAGTTCCATCGTTCCACTAACGGGACAATAACATCCATTGTCACTTGTCTTGTTAATGTCACTTTCTTAATATGTTGAACGATAAATGTTTTAATTCCTAATTGTTTAGTAATTCGAAACGGACCTTCGTATCTAACGTCAAATTTATTTCGTACGTTTCTAGTTTTTACTAAAACTAGATCATTAATTTTTAATGATAAATCTTGTCTATTTAAATCATATCGGCTCTTGTATTGTTGTTGACATTTTAGAATATTTTTCTGTGCTTCTTTTGTTAATTTATCAAGGTAGTCTTTAATTTTTTCCCCATGTTCTGGATCTTGTGTGAACGAGATAAGTGCTTGTTGTTGATCGAATGGAAGAATAGCTTGTCTTCCATGCATCATTTCAAACGGTATTTGTTTTGTTGTTGCGTGTATGGATGTGTTATAATTGAATGTGACGAACTGTAACATTTCATCCCAATTTGTACGTCGTTCGTTACATAAAGCGGCTATCTTTCCATCCATTGTCGCATTGAACCTTTCGATTTGTCCATTCGTTTGTGGATGATAAACTGTTGAATATAGATGGGTAACACCGAGTCGTTGAAATAAATTGTTCATTAGCTGAGCGGTAAAGTGAGTACCATTATCCGTTAAGATACATGTTGGAGTTCCATATTTTAAAATGACATCGTTGATAAGAAAATTTACTGCTGTTGCTGCTGTACAGTCCCGAACAGCCTTTGTTATTACAAATTTGGATAATACGTCTGTTAACGATATAATGTATTTGTTTCCTCGCGTTGATGTAGGAATTATTGGACCATGAAAATCCATGCTTAATAATTTCCATATTCCCTCTGGTGGTGGTATTGGTTTTAATTTTCCAGGAGGTTTCTGACGATGATGGTTGTTTTGTGCACATGGTAAACATGAATTTAAATGGTTTCTAATATCAGCTGTCATTGTTGGCCAGTAATAACGTTCTTGAATTTTTCTTGTTGTCTTATCACGTCCGAAGTGAGCTCCGTTACCAGGTGTATCATGATAAATCTTTAATATATCCGCGCGTATTCGTCCCACTGGTACGAATGGCACAGGTCGAAGTGGTGGTTGTTGTTTTCGAAGTAGTATTCCATCTTCAATCGCATAATTGTTTTGATTCTTGATGTTCTTTTTTATTTCTTGCACCCTTGTGTCATCGTCTTGACATTTTCTGAGATCATCCATATCAAATGGAATGATCTTGTTCGGATTTTCATCGGATGTCTTCGCAATCGGTTCTTTCCTTTTCGCTTCTTTTCCGTTAGGGATGAGCTCATTTGTTTTATCATCGATTGATTTAGCAGGTGATGTTGGTATTGTATGTTTCTGTAACCTCGCTTGAGCTCTTGTGATTGCGGTTGCTATTTTTAATGGAACCAAAATATTGTTTAATGAGGGATGTAATAAGTCCGTTTGTGTCGATTTCGATTCATATTGAATTCTTTCATCAATATCTTCTTCCGCGTTGTCCACCGGTGATCTTGAAAGATAATCTGCCATGTTGTTCTTCTTTCCTTGAATATGCTTCACCTTGAATCGGTATTCTGCTAATTTTAATCGCCATCGTTCGCATCTTTTGTTCACTTGTTCTTTGTTTGGTAAGTGCACTAATGGTTCATGGTCAGTTTCCAAGATAAATTCATGTCCTCGAAGATATTTGTCCCATTTCTCCACAGCTTGAACAATTGCGTAACATTCTTGTTCAATTGTTGCCCAATTAATTTGTGTTTTCGTTAGCTTCTTTGACATGTATGCTAATGGTCGGTCCCCATTTGGAGTAATCTGTAGCAGAACAGCTCCTATTCCATCCACACTTGCATCAGTTTGTATTTTAAATGGTAATGTTTCATCTGGTAAATCCAGGATAAGATCAGTTGTTAATATATTTTTCAAGTGATGGAAAGCGGTTCTAGCTTCATCTGATAATTCGAATTTTGATTTCTTGTTGATATTTTGTTGTTGTAATGTTGTTGGTGAATACTTGTGTAATGGTGCGGCAATAAGAGAAAATTTTGGAATAAATTTTCTGTAGTATTCAGCTGCTTTGACAAATCTAAATGCTTCTTCTGCTGATGTTGGTTCTCTCGTTTCCGTCAAGCCACGAATATTTTCAGGATCTGGTTTAATAGTACCAGCTTTAATTAAATGACCGAGGAATGATATCTCCATCCTTGCCACTTCGCATTTATCAACATTTAATTTAAAGTTTGCTTCATCTAATAAAGAGCATACTTCTTCAATATGTTGTACATGTTCAGTAAAATTTTGCGAGTATATGATAATATCATCGATATAGGCGAGCATGTGTTTCCATCGGTTTGGACCTAATATTTGATTAACAATCCGCTGGAATGTTGGTGGACCGTTTGTAAGTCCTTGTGGTAACACCTTGAATTGAAAATGTCCATCTCTGGTTGAAAATGCTGTTTTTGGTCGGTCTGCTTTATCTAATGGTACTTGAAAATATCCTGCTTTGAAATCGAATTTTGTGAAGTATGTTGCTTTTGTTAATTGGTCATAAATATCATCAATTCTTGGCAATGGAAAAGCATCTTTCGTTGTGATTTGATTTAATCGACGATAATCGACACAAAATCTTGTTGTACCATCCTTCTTTTTGACTAATACAACTGGTGAAGACCATGGAGATGTCGAATGTTCAATAATTCCATTTTTCAATAATTTGTCTGTTTCTTTTCTTAAGGTTTCTTGATCTTGATTGGATTTCCTATATGGTGGAGTGTGAATAGGACGGTGTGTACCAGTATCAATTGCATTTTTTAAAATCATATCAATTTTTGATGGTTCACTAACATCGAATAATTTTCCATATTTCCATAGGATTTTTGAAAGTTGTTCTCGTTGCTTGTCATCATCAATATGCGTAATTAATTTATTGATCTGTTCGCGTATTTCCTTTGGATAGCATTTGTCTCTTAGATGCTTGAACAAATCATTTCCTGTTGCAAAATGTTGCTGACACTCACGGCATTTATACTGCTCTCCATGCGATGTCGATGCCTGAGTACTCATGGATGCCAATTCATAGATCCTATTCGCTGCTTTTCCTTGCGGAATGAGCTTATTGCACGCTTTTCCTTTCGGAATGCGTTCTCTTAAATAGTTTGATGATATGGTAACACTAGTCGATGATAATATTTGTGTTGCTAGACCCAGCTGCGTACCTTCTGATAGTGTTTGCTGTCGGTTCGTAGCATTAATTATACTAATTCTTATCTTCCCATTTTGAATGTTGAGTAATGTAGTTGCGATAAATAATGCTTTGGTTTTTAATCGAAGATTGGGTTCGAATAATACATCGATCATATCATTAGGTTGAACTTGTGCTTCTATCATTTGTTCTGAAAAAGGAGGAAGAGTAACATGATTAATAAGAGTAACTGGATAATTTAAAACAGGTGGTTCCACGAAAGGAGTTGATACTTCTTTACCTTGATTTTTAATCATGATCCGGTTTTCTGGTGTTAAGATATAAACATTATTCTGTTGAATCCAATCGCTACCTAATATTAAATTGGTCACCAGATTCGTTGTAACATCTGCCATTACTTTTGTTTTTAATCCATTAAGGTTAATTTCTAATAATATTTCACCAATAATATTTAATGTTGAACAATTAGCTGATAAATGATTTTTTGTTTTTTGTTTAAAGTTTTTGTGTGGAATTTTGTTTAATAAGCATTTATGTATTATTGTGATGGACGACCCAGTATCAATAAGCGCTTCTTGTGGAGTGTTGTTGCATAAAATTTTAACAAAAATAGGATTGAACGTTGTTGCTGTTGATGACTTTTGAACTCCACAGGGATCGTCGCCATCATCCGATCCCCTTACTCGAAAAAATGTTGTTGAGGACAATCACGTAACCGATGATTCAATTGTCCACATTTAAAACAGCCATTTTCTTTTTTATAAAAACATTTGATTGTTGAATGATTTTTTCGATTGCAAATTAAACATGAGTTCGATTTTTGGATCTTGTCTTCTGGATAAGTTGCTCGACTTTGCTTAATGTTTTGATGATAATTTTGTCTCTGGTAAGTCCGATTATTTGTTGGTTGAGGTATTTTTTGTTGGTACTGATGTGGTGTAAATGTTTGTTGATCCAACGATTGAATATTCGATAATCTTGGTTGAATTGTTGCCGTTGGTAACATCGGTTCGAAAAAAGGTTGATTTGTTGAATTCGACTGAAAATCATGACGTTGTTGTTCAATTCGGGTCTGTATATGTTCTTCTTCTCTTGCATATTGCAGCCATTCTTCTGGTTTCTTAATGTCGTTCTCATTTCGAATTAAATGTTCTTTCAGTGAATTTTTTACACCAGCTTGTAAGACTGTAATAACTTGTTGTTCGGTGATAAATTGACGAGCTTTTCTGTATTTCCGAATGACGTTTTCATAAAAGGAAATAACCGATTGATTTTTTCCTTGTCGAATATGAAAAAATTCTTGCATTATTTGACTTTCAGATGTAAATTCTTTAAACCGATCCCGTAATGCTTTTTCAGCTTCTTCCCAGCTAACAAATGATTTTAAATTCTCCTGATACCATCGTAATGCTGGTCCTGTTAATTTGCCCATTGTTTCGAGAATTTTTGTTTCATCTTTCAATTTCATTAATGAAAATAAATTGGTTAAATCGTATAACCATTCGTCAATATCAAGTTCATTTAATTCACCAGAAAATTCAGTTATTTTCTTCATTGCTTCTTTCTGGCTTGAATGTAATTGTCGAGTCTCCATCGAGGTTGTTTCACTTTCTTCTGTAGTTGCCATGTCGTGTGTTTTTTTATTTCGTATTCTTGTTGGAGTGTGTGTAATAATTTCGTATGGATAAAGTTGCGCACTATTCTGCTTCACTGCACTCCTTGTACCGTCCGCCGTAGTTGTATATTTATTTATAAAGAAAGAAAAAAATTCGAATTGGACGTATAAAATAAATACCTTCTAATGATGAATATTTTTAAATAATACGTACGGTTTTGATCTCTCTTTCCCCAAAAAGGATGAGATAGATTACACTCTTTCCGTTATGGATGAGTTAATTTTAATTGTAAGACTGGTTCTTCTTCGATGGTGGAATTAGAAGACGACCGGTCACGGCACCAATGTTAGCGCTCGCTCGACGAGCGGAATATGTTTATTCAAAAAGAGGTGGGGAGATACAACTGTGCTTACACACACACATACACACGTATAT
>CASBQM010000348.1 GCA_949127645.1 Synechococcales cyanobacterium PMM_0036 | reverse complement strand
TGGTCGGAGGCGATCGCACCAACTGCCGCCAGCGTTCCCCATGCCGACTCCAGCCGAAACCGACAGGCGGGTAGTTCAGCGGGAATTTGCTCAATTAGCTCAAGCGTGACCTGGGGAAGCGATCGACAAAACTGAATCGCTTGACCCATGCTTTCAGTGCCAAACTCAACGAGCGGCGCAATTTCACCCCAGCCAACTCGCCCCTCGTCATCCGTTAGTTTCAGCACAATTCCTTCGCGTAGGCTCCATAGCCCGTGATAGGTCTTGAGAGGCTGGCGGAAAGGACGACGGTACGATCGCAGTTCTAGTCGGGCAGAATGCATGAAATTTTAGGGGTTTACTGAACCAACCTTGTTAGATTTCAGACTTTGGACTTTAGATTTTGGATTCAATCTAAAATCCAGAATTTCTAGGCGCTCAGACAAAGGCTCACGGACAAGATGTTAGTAGGCATCTGAATAGGAATCGACGGGTTCACGACCGCCTGTTTTTGCCTTCTCTTTTGCTTTAGCCGCGCTCTTTTTCAGGGCATCTAGCCGATCTTCATACTTTTTGCGCTGCTTTTTCTTGGGCGTTTGTTCGATCAGTACCTTTAATGCGCTGCCTAAACTCTTGTAGGCGTTAGGCAACGTGTAGCCAAAGCGGGTTGCTAAGGCGATCGCCCGCTCATCCGCATCGACCGCTTCTTTCATGGTTTTCATGCCGTTGTTGCGCTGATACAAGCGCCAGCCCGACACACCGCAAAGCCCTAGCGCTAGGAACAGCAGCAAGCCATCCTGCACCCAAAGTTCGCCGACTGCGCCGCCTAAACCGATCGCCAATGCCGCCATTTCCCAGCCGTCTTTGGGAATCGTGTCATTTTGGATACGCGCTACCTCATGCCAAAACAGGAGATTTCGCTGATCGAGCGCCAATTGCTCCCACTTCGCCAAATCTACCTGAACTTCAACCTGATCTTTGCCAATTTCTTCAGAAGTGACCAGCGGCGGATTCACAGCCGTTGCCGCCTCAACTGTGACCCAGCTCTTGAGTTCGGGAGGCAGCAGAGACTTGAGCCGACGCAACTCGCTCAAATCCGATCGCGCAGTGGAAGTGGCATATGAGGTCATGGATATAGCCCTAGTCGCATCAAGTATTGAAACACTGAATATTAGAACACTTTATCAAAACACTTTTGAGGAAAGTATAGCTGGATTCTACCCTCTCTCCTCTATCTTAGAGGTTTGATTTTAGGACAGGGAAGATATTTCCAAAAAGCAGCTAATTTTTGGCGTACTTCGCAATCCAGAATCTAAAATCCAAAATCGATATAAGTCTACCCAATGAGTGCCATTGCTTATTGGAACTTTACAAAAGGTGGGTCTACAGCCGCATAATGAAAAGTAAGAGAAATATCTTAACAAAGTATTACTAGGAGGGTCAGGTATGGTCGCACTTGCGGAACGCTCTCTCAGCCGATTAACGCTACAGGTTCAGGAGATTGCAGCCGACACCACCACCATTCGATCGCTTGACTGGGATCGCGATCGTTTTGATATTGAGTTTGAGCTGGAAAACGGCACGACTTACAATTCTTTCCTGATCCGGGGCGATAAGGTTGCCCTGGTAGATACTTCTCACGAAAAATTTCGCCAGCTCTACTTAGAAAAGCTGATGGATCTGATTGATCCCACCGAAATCGATTACTTGATCGTCAGCCATACTGAACCCGATCACAGCGGATTGATTAAAGACATTTTGCAGCGCGCACCGCACATCGTTGTCGTGGGTTCTAAGGTGGCGATGCAGTTTTTGGATGATCAGGTGCATCAGCCATTTGAACGAATGCAGATCAAGAATGGCGATCGCCTCGATTTGGGCAAAGGTCACGAGCTGGAATTTGTCTCAGCTCCCAACCTGCATTGGCCTGACACGATTCTGACATTTGATCACAAAACTAGCGTCTTGTTTACCTGCGATGTGTTTGGGCTGCACTTCTGCGATGACCACACCTACGACGAAGACCTGGAAATTCTGGAAGCTGACTACAAGCTTTACTACGACTGCCTAATGGGTCCCAACGCGCGATCGGTTCTCGCTGCCCTAAAGCGAATGAAAGAACTGCCTGAGATTAAGACGATCGCCACTGGACACGGGCCTCTGCTGCATTACAATGTCCCTGAACTAGTAGGGCGCTACCGAGATTGGAGTCAGGCACAGGCAAAAGCCGAAACTACAGTTGCGCTGTTTTATGCCAGTGACTATGGTCATGGGGAGACACTCGCTCATGCGATCGCTCAGGGAATTACCAAAACGGACGTAGCGGTAGAGCTGCTAGATCTCAAGTATGCAGAGCCACATGAAATCAGCGAAATGGTCAGCCTCGCGTCGGGCGTGGTGATTGGGATGCCTCCTCAGACGGGAGAGTTTGCCAACGCGACGAGAGCGGCGATCGGCACGATCCTAGCGGCGACGAATGCTAAGCAAACAGTAGGTCTGTTTGAGGTGGGCGGCGGCGACGATGAGTCTGTTTATCCGCTGCGAAATCAGTTTCAAGAAATTGGCGTACGGGAGGGTTTCGCGCCCATCCTCATCAAAGAAACCCCCAACAAATCGACTTTCCAGCTCTGCGAAGAAGCCGGAACTGACCTAGGACAGTGGCTAACCCGCGATCGCGCCGTCAAGCAAATGAAGTCGCTAGACAATGAGCTGGACAAAGCCCTGGGTCGGCTAAGCGGCGGACTGTACATTATCACGGCAATGAAAGAAGGCGTTTCGAGCGCTATGTTAGCCTCCTGGGTGTCGCAAGCCAGTCTTAAGCCCATCGGCTTCACCATCGCCGTAGCAAAAGATCGAGCGATCGAGTCCTTCATGCATGTAGGCGATCGCTTTGTGCTTAACGTGCTAGAAGAAGGCAACTATCAGCCCTTGATGAAGCACTTTTTGAAGCGGTTTGCACCCGGAGCCGATCGCTTTGCGGGCATTAAAACCTATGCGGCGGGCAACGGCGCTCCGATTCTGGCGGACGCGTTGGCTTATCTGGAATGTGAAGTGGTTAGCCGTATGGAATGTAGCGATCATTGGCTCGTCTACAGCACGGTTGATCTGGGTCGCGTTTCTAAAATAGACGGACTGACTGCGGTTCATCATCGTAAGGTGGGCAATCACTATTAGGAGCTTTTGGATTTTGGATTCAAACCTGATACATAACCAAAATCAACCCTTATCCCCCCGCTTCTTCTCCCAAGGCAGGAGAAGGGGAGCAACAGTTCCTCAAAGTCCCTCTCCTGCTCTGGGAGAGGGATTTCTGGGAGAGGGATTTAGGGAGAGGGCGATCGGGTAAGTCATACATCGCGTATTCAATCCAAAATCCAAAATCTAAAACAAATCTGGTTTAGCAGAGCTTGATGAATCACTAGGTATAGAGCGTTAGCCCAATCGCTTCTCTGGGCATTCTAGCGGGTGAAGGCTTGCCACTCGGTGAGCCACCCGCGAGGTATTGCTATGCCCAATCTGCAGATTTCCGCGATCGTCTGTACCCACAATCGAGAGCAGTATTTAGGAGCCGCGATCGATAGCCTTTTGGCTCAGGAGTTTGCTGGTGACTTTGAAATAATTGTTGTAGATAACGCCTCCAGCGATCGCACTAGAGAAGTGGTCGGCGAACGCTTATCTGAAAAAATGCCAGACGATCGCTTACGCTACGTTTACGAAGCCACTACCGGACTCTCGATCGCCCGCAACACAGGCGCAAAGGAGGCGCGAAGTCCCATTCTGGCGTACTTAGATGACGATGCTGTTGCCAGTCCTCAATGGCTGCAAGTGTTGTACGATGCCTATCAGCAAGATGAAAAGCTGGCGATCGCCGGAGGCAAAGTCACCCTGCTTTGGGCAGAAGGCACTCAGCCGCCCCTCTGGCTTTCGCCCGGTTTAGCCAACAACTTGGGCGCGTATGACTTAGGCAACCAAAAGATTTTCATCACGCAACCTGGACTCACACCTCGCGGATTAAACTACTCCATTCGCCGCAGCTTCTTAGAGCAGGTGGGCGGATTCGATCGCCATCTCGGTCGAGTGGGCAAAAACCTGCTTTCCAACGAAGAGCTACACATGACCGAGTTGGCGCTAGCAAAGGGCTGGCAGGTTGCCTATCTGCCAGAAGCTCACGTTGCCCATAACGTTGCCCCAGAACGGCTGCACCCCCAATGGTTTCTCGATCGCGGCTGGTGGC
>CASBQM010000347.1 GCA_949127645.1 Synechococcales cyanobacterium PMM_0036 | reverse complement strand
CTAGCGATCGTTGTGATTCTTCCTCTTGCTCGTAGGCATCTATAATTCTTTGGCGCAAATCAACTGAATACGCTTTCATAAATGAGTAGCCCTACCATTATCAGTGTCTTTTAGTGTATTGAGTCGAAAACCGCTATAAAGCACGCATCCAGGCAAGACAAACCAGAGCAATGCTGGCAGTCAATCAGGAGCTGATTGCGCTCTACTGGGAAATTGGGCAGCAGATTGTTGAGCGGCAGGAAACAGCAGGTTGGGGAGATGCTGTGATTACGCAGTTAGAGCGTGACCTGAAGCGGGAAATGCACAACTTAGAAGGGTTTTCCCGGCGTAACCTTTACCGAATGCGAACGCTCTATCTCGCTTACCGTAAACAAGGCGAGAATGTGCCACAGCTTGTGGCACAAATTCCTTGGGGTCACAACATCGTGCTGCTGGAGAAGGTGAAAGATCCAGTAGAGCAGACATGGTATTTGCAGCAGACGCTGGAGGAAGGATGGAGTCGGAATATTTTAATTCACCAGATTGAAAGCAAACTCTATACCCGTCAGGTTAGCCAGACCAAGAGCCATAATTTTGGGCAAGCGCTGCCAAGTCCTCAGTCTGAGTTGGTAGAGCAGGCGCTGAAAGATCCCTGCGTGCTGGACTTCCTGACGCTAAAGCAGGGGGCAAAAGAGCGCGATCTGCAAAATGCACTATTGGAAAAGCTGCGAGATTTTTGGTAGAACTGGGCAATGGATTTGCTTTTATGGGTAGCGAATACTCACTGCGGGTTAGCGATCAAGATTTCTATTTAGATTTGTTGTCTTACCACTATCGATTGCGTTGCCTGGTAGTCATTGACTTGAAGATTGGCGAGTTTAAACCGGAAGATGCGGGCAAGATGAACTTTTATCTGTCTGCGTTGGATGCTCAAGTAAAACATCCAGACGATCGCTCTTCTGTCGGCATTATTTTGTGCAAATCGAAAGACCGGCTGATTGCAGATTATGCTTTGGCAAATTTGAACCGATTCAGGCAGAACTGCCAACGGTGGAGCAGTTGCAGCAGGCATTAGATGCACCAGATTAAGGTGACGAAAGTAATGATTAAACAGAAAAAGAGGAACCCGATTGCGTAGCTAGGAGCATTGATGTTTCTCAAGGCTTGAAATCTTTGGCTGGCAATGCTTACAGCCTTGTGATACCTCATTACCAGGATCGTTGCCATACGCCTAATTCTGTTGAAGAGGTTGCATAACCAGTTTGACAGTTGCGTTCTGCAAGCTAGGACGTTTTACGGCTGCTAGCTGTTTGATTCACAGCATAGTTTTGATTGATTGAGTTGAGCAATGCAGCCGTATTATGGTGTCTAGCCACACCCCAGAGATCAGCGATAAGATCAAGCGAGCCATCGGGATTCTGAGTCCAGCCCAAGTCATAGCCGCCCTCAAGGACAGCAACAATGTCAGCTCAAATCCGTTGGCAATCAGAACCACGCACTTCCGTATCGGTGTGAACAACCATTCCTAAGCTGTGAAGAGAGGATTTTAGAATCCCAATATCAGTCAGCTTGGTTCGCAGAGTATTGAAGTGAGACATCTGAGGTTCCTGGGGATTGAACGTGGGTGATGAATGAAAATGTGAAGAATTCGTAGCATTTGGCTAAAAGCGGCAGTTCAACCTTAACGACTGCTTCTAGTCAAATGCTACGAGTCCTTCAACCTCTGTCACAACTAAATAGGTGTGGAAATTCCGTCAAGTCTAGTGGAATGAGCGACTTCTTCGATTGAACCACTGCTTTCTTGATCAACCTTCGTTTTCGCGATCGCAATGGCAAACACTAACAATCCGAAGACAGGTTTTGCCAGAACATCTGCGATCGTATAACCCAGTTGAACTCCTACACTCGCCGCTGTTCCTGTAATTCCCAGCATTGGCAATAGGTATGCGATCGGGTAAACACCCCAAGAGAACAACAGCAGCAACCGCATATTGCGAACTAAGGTCTGTACCGCAGCAGGTTGATTCACCAGCGACTTCGATAACTCAACCCACAGTACATAGAGAATGTAAGCGAAGGGAATCGTACTGACTGTACCCCAGATGATCCGAGTGGTGAGATTACTAGAGATCTCGCCGGGATAACCCGTGGCGATCATCACGATCGAAGCAAGTGCAAGTTTGATCAGCAACGGTCTTGCCTCTTTCACAGGCAACGCTAGCACTGCAACTGCTTCAACCAGAAGCAATGGCACCGTCAACAGCCAATCGACATATCGGTATGCATCATTAAACGGTGCGCCCGTCAGCGTGTATACGCCACTCTGCAAACTGTATGCCTCATCCCAACTGTTGAAGATTCGGAAGTAGTGGTAGCCAGCAATGCTGACAACGATCGCTGAGATCAGCAAGGCGATTCGATACTTTTGTCCGACTTGAGCGCGAGCATTAAAGAAGAAGAGAGCTGAGCCGAACATCGCTGCGATCGCAAACGAGAAGGCGTTGTAGATCAGATTGAACTGACTGGGCGTTAGCGAT
>CASBQM010000346.1 GCA_949127645.1 Synechococcales cyanobacterium PMM_0036 | reverse complement strand
GCAGGTTTCGATCGATCTGAGCCAGGTGCGCCCGGCAGGAGAGCGGCTTAAAGGTTTTGGCGGCGTAGCAAATCCGGTACGTCTGCCCCAGCTTTATGAGCGCTGCGCCGCGATCTTGAACAAAACCATCGGGCGGAAGCTGAATGCGATCGAGTGCTGCTTATTGATTGACGAGGCGGCAGCTTGCGTAGTGGCGGGCAACATTCGGCGGAGTGCCGGAATGCGTCAGTTTGACAGCGAAGACCAAACGGCAACAACGGCAAAAGATAACCTTTGGCAGCAAGATGCGGCGGGCAACTGGAGCATTGATCCCGAACGAGACGTGCTGCGGATGGCAAACCACACGCGCGTCTTTCACCACAAGCCAACGCTGCAAGAATGCACGGATGCTGTGCGGAAGCAGTTTTACTCAGGCGAAGGAGCGATTCAGTGGGCAGGGGAAGCGATCGCCCGTTCCAATGGCGATTTGCTCACCACTCCAGCCCTGAAGACAGACTTTCTAGAGGCATATGGACAGGGCAAGGGCAAGCAGTGGCTGCAAGCTCACTCGCCCGAAATGTCTGACCACGAGCTAGAGCATCGGCTAGGACGCTATGGGCTGAATCCCTGTGGCGAAATCTTGGGAGAAAACTTCCACTGCAACCTATCTGAGGTGCATCTAAATCAGCTTGATCCGTTCAACTTTAAGGAGCAGGAGGAGGCATTCACGGCTGGAGCGCTCTCGGTTGCCGGGTTGCTGAACCACCAGTTTGGTGAGCCTCGCTATCAGGAGTCACGGCTGCTCGATCCGATCGTCGGCGTATCCTTCACGGGGCTATTCGATTTCTTTGTCCATGCCTTTGGCGCTGAGTGGCTGCACTGGTGGGAAGACGGTCGTCCAGACACCGTACCAGGTCTGCAATTCAAACAAAAAGAGCAGGAATACCTTAGCCGCTGGAAGGACACTGTGCATCGCGTGGTTTGGGAGTACTGCGATCGCCATCACCTGCATCGCCCCAATCGCTGCACCACCGTTCAGCCTGCCGGAACCAAGAGTCTGCTGACGGGCGCAAGTCCTGGCTGGCACCCGCCCAAGGCTCAGCGCTTCCTGCGTCGCATCACCTTCCGCAAAAACGACCCGGTGGCAATGGCTTGCTACGACTATGGCTATCGGCTGATTCCTTCTCAGTCGGATAAAGATGAGAACGGTCGATTGCTAGACGATGCCTTTGATCCGCGCTGTACCGAGTGGCTGGTGGAAATTCCGGTAGAAGTTTCTTGGGCAAATCTGCCGGGAGCTGACCAAATCGACATTTCTAAGTTCTCGGCATTGGCGCAAGCGGATTTCTATATGCAGGTGCAGAAGCACTACACGGCGCACAATACCTCGGCGACGATCGAGCTGCGAGAGAATGAAATAGACGGGCTGGCGGCTCGTCTGCATCAGGCAATTCAGTCCGATGAAGGCTACATCTCAGCCGCTCTGCTGGCGCGATTCGACGATTTGCAAACCTTCCCTCGCTTGCCGTTTGAGCCAATTTCTAAAGCAGAATATGAGCAGTTTTCCCAAGAGGTAGTGATGCGCCGCCGCACGGATGATTTTCATCAGGTGTTAAGCCGCTACGACTCAGGCGAAATGTTTGAGGCGGGACCCGCAGGTTGCGATAGCGATAAGTGTATGCTGCCGGAGAAAAAAGGCTAGGCAGGATTTAGTCAGAGGTTCAGTGCCAGAGGTTCAGTGCCAGAGGTTCAAGTGCTAGGATCAGGGCGATCGCCCATACCCTTTACTAAAGGAGCTTCAGAATGTTTTTGGATGAGCTAACGCCCGTATTTAGAGAGCTAGTAGGACACCCTGTAGCGTTCTTGGGGGGTGTTGTTTCAGGGTTTCTACGCCTCAATCTGTCTGAAGATCCGGTTAAGAGTTGGCTAGATCAGCAGTCTGGCTCTCGATCGTATTCCTCGACTGCAAGTGGAGCGACCAATGGCAAGAGTGGTCCTCAGTCGATCTCAATTGACTGATTAGCGCAATACTGATTAGCGCAATTAGGTAGTGCTGCGTATAGGGCTGAGTTAGTTCAGCCCTATATTCGAGCGATCAAGCTGCATAGATTTGTCACATATGCTTGTCAAATTATGTTTGTCAAATATGGATGGATCAAACTTTCCAAGCATCATCTTGCTCAAAGATTGAACCCAGCAATTCATCCTGCCATCCTTCTACCTGAAAGCGTAGCCGTAGGGCAGGATCTTGCGATGAAGTAGCAGATTGATAGAATTTGCCCATTGCTCGCTGGTAGTCAGCGATCGCACAGTTCCAGTCTCCCCGCAAGTGGTGGGTACGCCCCCGTTCAGCAAAGATATGACCTTCTAAGCGGCTGAGGCAAAGGGCGAGATCGAAGCTTTCTAGGGCGCGATCGTACATTTCTAGCTCTCGAAAGGTGATGCCCTGATTGATCCAGGCGCGCACGTTGGCGGGGTTAAGATCCAGCGCAATGTCATAGTCGAGGATGGCTTCTAAATACTGTCCTTGAGATGCGTAATAGTTGGCGCGGTTGTTGTAGGCGCTATCTAGACGCGGGTTCAGCTCAATGGCGCGGTTGTAGTCAGCGATCGCTTCCTCTAGTAATCCGCTCTGAGCATAAATCAACCCTCGATTGCTGTGATCAATGGCGCTTCTGGGATTGCGGATTAACAGTTCGCCGAATAAGGCAACGGCTTCCGCAATGCTGCCCTGCTGAGCTAGCGATAGAGCCTGCTGCCGCATCATCATATCCTGCTCAACTGAGCTAGGCTGAGAATCTGAAGAGGGACGATCGGCGGCTTTAAGCGACTTCGGTTGCCACCGCTTTTGCGGCTGACTGCCAGAAGGCTGAGACTTTGAAGCGGGGCGGCGATAGGTTTTCTTGCTGGGGTCAATGAAAGAGCGAGTGTTCATGATCGTCCTCACAGTATCTACACCCCAAGGGGGCTTTTGCTTGCAATGCTTTAGCTCAGGTATTCATGACTCAAGATGTTCATGATTGGTGTCTATAACTCAGAGTGTTAGGCGCTGTATTTAACGCTATCTCTGGCTATATGTCACTTAATAAGGTGTCTGAATGGAAAATGTTAGGTTGAAAGTACTGAAAAAACCGAGACATCCTAAAGGAAAATTTTTGGCGGTTAGATGCTTCCCAAAAAGCGATCGCTCTACAGACAAGCGAGTTGCAGCGTTATTTCGTTTACCTATGCCAACCTCAACCTGTTTCAGTAGTATTGCGGAAAAACTCTGCGGAGTTCATGAATTTCCCGGAGAATGTGAAGAGATATTGATTAAGGCGAGATGAATTTTCAAAAGCTTGCTGAAACTTATTTTTCTAGGTTAAGCATATTCGTTGCCTATGCCCGTGAGCGACAGGTTAAATCTGCCGCTTTAAGGAACGACTTGATCTCAGCTCAGCTTTTTCAGCTTATCCATCAGAGATTTCATAGGGCTGACTAGCTGTTTGATTAAATGAGCTTATTTCACAAAACTTTATTATTCATGCTCTGTACCTTATACTGCACAAGGGTGACTGCGTAAAGGAGTGGAAATATCATGGTGTCGGAGGCAATAAAGCCCCTGACTGTGCCGAGAGAATTCTTAGGTCCGCCGGGTAGCCTAAACCCAACCCTGCTGCTGTTTCTGACGGCGGTTGCGATGGCAAGTGTATCAACGGTGGGATACTGGCTGTGGAATTTACCGGGATGGTTTTGTTTTTGCGTTAACACGATCGCTCTGCATATTGTTGGCACCGTGATCCACGATGCCTCGCATAACGTGGCGCATCGTAATCGGGTGATGAATGCTATTTTGGGGCATGGCAGCGCCCTAATGCTGGGTTTTGCGTATCCCGTGTTTACGCGGGTGCATATGCAGCATCATGCCAACGTTAATGATCCGGACAATGATCCTGATCATTTTGTCTCAACTTATGGGCCTCTGTGGCTGATTGCGCCCCGGTTTTTTTACCATGAGGTCTTCTTCTTCAAGCGGAAGCTGTGGCGTAAGTTTGAGCTGCTGGAGTGGTTTCTGAGCCGATTGGTATTTGCAACGATCGTCTTTCTAGCAATTCGCTATGATTTTGTAGACTTTTTGTTTAATTACTGGTTTTCTCCGGCTCTAGTTGTAGGTTTGGCGCTTGGTCTGTTTTTCGACTACTTCCCGCATCGCCCCTTTCAAGAGCGCGATCGCTGGAAGAATGCCCGCGTCTATCCCAATCCTGTTTTGAATGTGCTGATTATGGGGCAGAACTATCACCTAATCCATCATCTCTGGCCTTCAATTCCCTGGTATAAGTATCAGCCTGCCTATAAGGCAACGCGACCTTTGTTAGATGCCAAAGGTTGTCATCAGTCGCTAGGGATATTTCAGGGTAAAGCTTTCTGGAGCTTTGTCTACGATATTTTTCTAGGCATTCGCTTTCACGGTCATCACGGTGCTGAGCCATCAGATCCTGATATGGATCAGCCGGGGAATTAGAAGGGCGATTGCTATGAGGTTTGACGGGTGGGCAATGTCCACCCTTTTTTACGGAAATTTTTAGCGTGCCCACTCAAGGGCTAGCTGTAATAATTTGAATAGCTGACTCAGTACCCGTCTGGAGCCAAATCATGTACGACACCTACGACAAAGATTTCTATCGCTGGACGCGGGAGCAGTCTCTGTTTCTAGGGAATCGGGATTGGGAGTCGTTAGACGTTGAGCATTTGATCGAGGAAATAGCCAGTTTGGGCAAGCAGCAGGAGAGAGAATTGGAGTCTCGGCTGCGGATTCTTCTGGCTCATTTGCTCAAGTGGCAGTTTCAACCTGAGCGGCAGAGCAATAGCTGGAAAGCCACAATCCGGGAGCAGCGCAGCGCGATCGCCAGACATCTACAGGAAAACCCTAGCCTAAAGCCTTATCTACCAAAAGCCTTTGCCCTAGGCTTTGAGTATGGCTTGGATCTAGCGGTTAGAGAAACCAACCTGAGCTATGATACCTTTCCATCAGAGTGTCCCTATTCTCTGGAACAGGTTTTGGATAGCGGCTTTCTGCCGTGAATCGATCGTTAAAGGCTGTTAGTCCTCAGATTTCGTCGGGGTCGATGCCCATTTCTCGAAGCCGTTCAGCAAGTCGGTTTGCTCGCTCGGCTCCAGTAGGGATGACTCGTGAATTGCGATCGCACCAGCGCAGCCACAGTCGAGGCACCTCCTCTTCAAACTTTCCTTCCCATAAGGTTAGCCCCAAGCCAACTCCCTCTAGCCAAATGGACTGACCCACAGCCGCAATGCCTGAAGCTAGCTCTGTGTAGCCCACAGGTGAAATTGTCCATATCCGCAACAGCGCTCCAGTCATTTCATCCTGAATCTGCTGGAGCGGGTCGAACACAACGTAGTAGGGTATGCCAATCTGAGCGTAAACATCCTTCTTCGCAGCAGTCTTACCCTTCTGCTGAGATTTTTTGCTCAGGCTTAGCTCGTCTCCTTCTGCATTAGAGACAATCTCAATGCAAACCTCTGGATTTTTACCAAATTCCCAGGCAAAGTAAGAGCGGTTCTGTCGCCGAGAAAAATCGTCGGAGCGCTGCACTCCTAAGCTGAGCATCATATCTGGGACGATCGGATCACCTTTGAGTTTATAAAATAGCCCCACATTGGCAGCAGCAAGAAATGGCGTAGGCAGAGCTTTGGAACTGTAGAGAGATTCTACTAGCAGCCGTTGCTGCTCCTCCGATTGAAAGTTGTCCACAGGCGTGTTGTCTTCAATGGCAAGATGGCTGATGTCAAGCTCAGTGATAACTTCGTCAGAATCTATAAGTTGTTGAGTCATTGGTGGCTACCAGAACCCGATTGCTTAATTATCCTCTGAATTTTGTTAGATGGCTTCTGCTTCGCGCTACTCCAAGACTACAGGAAGCCCTACAAGCTCTTGAAAACGGGGGTTGCCCCATAAATTGGCAAAGTCTGGGTCGGTTTTTGCATGGTTTTTATATTTGGGGTAACAGGCGATCGCCAGCTTTAGATTATCTAGTGCCAAATCGAGTTGATTTTGCAGTAAGTAATAGTATGCTTTACCGTAATAGCCATTGCCATAATCGGGCTTAATATCAATACCTTTGTTAAGTTCAATAATGCCTTCCTCATGTCTCTGCAATTTTAGCAGGACATAACCTCGATGGTTACGGGCACGGTAAAAGCTAGGTTGATCTAGAATCACGCGATCGTATATTTCTAGTGCTTCAGAATATTGTCCTTGAAGGTGCAGCAAGTAGCCGCGTTCAAACCACATAAGAGAATCATCGGGCTTCAGCGCCATAGCTTTAGTGCTAGCTGCCAATGCCTGTGGGTATCGCTTTAGCCGTCTCAATGACTTCGTTTTACCATGCCAGGCTGCAAATAGATTACTCGTATCCACGATGGTTTTGCCGATCGCCTGATCGTAGGCATTAATTGCCTCTAGATAGCGTCCGGCAAAGAACAGAGCATCTCCCTCTCGAACAAAGTTGTTGATATCTAAATCTAGACCTGAACTTTTCGACTTCAAGTGATCCAACTGCTCGGTTAGCGTTTCAATTTGACGTTTCTTTTCATCAGAAAGCACGTCTTTTGAGGTCGCTACGAGAGTAATGCTTGTAATTTGCTGAAAGATTCGGTCTTTTTCTCGCTCTACTTCTGTTGCAGTATTTTTAAGCGCTTCTAGCTGAGTTTCAAATTCGGTCTTGAGCTGATCGATTTCTGCCTGAAATTCACTAGCTTGCTGCTGCACTTGTCTTGTGACTGCAAAAGACTCTTGACCCAACTCAAGCATTTGCTTCTGGATAATGAGCGTTTGCTGCTTTAATTCTGCCTGGACTTGAGCTTCAATTTCTTTCTGGATCTGCTCGTCCATTTCTTCGCGCAATTCTTGAATAGCTCTTTGGCGAGATAGATACAGCAACACTGTGGCAATGATGGGCAATACCGTCAAAATTGCCAGCAGGACATTGAGCAAAGCTGTAGTGTGATTAAAAGCGCGATCGACTTCTTCTTGAACCAGCTTTCGCATTTGCAATTCTTGCTGCAAGTCCTTCTGGCTTACCTCTGGTAGGCGCTGTAGCGGCTGTTGGGTCGAGGAAACGAGTGCTAAGGAAACAGGCTGAGATGGAACTGGCTGCATATCGATCGCTGGAAACCCAATCCAGCTAGCTGATACGATTCCAAACAGTCCAGACCCTAGGCGAACAGATCTTCTCATGTGCAAACAGCCTGCCTTAAATGCGTAAGCTGATTTTAAGGCGATCGCTCTTACGAATGCCCGTTGCTGCTGAATCGTTGGGTCAGCGCTTCGACTAGCGATCGCACCTGCGCTCGATCTTGAGTGGCTTGCTGCCTGTCTAACTCCGATTCCTGGACTAAACGCTCAACTTGAAAGGTCAAAGTGTCCATTCGTGTTGTCAGCCTATCGATCGCGCTACTGTTACGCTCAACTTGAAAGGTCAAAGTGTCCATTCGTGTTGTCAGCCTATCGATCGCGCTACTGTTGCCTTCCTGGAGTCGTGCGACGGTAAACAGGATTTCTTTCACTGTTTCAAACTCGTCTTCATCTACTGGCATTATGATTTCTCTCTTCTCTAAGTGAATTGAATTTGCTTAAGGCGATCGCGCACAGCAATTCTTTTACTATTAGCCTTCTATCGTAGATCGATCGCTTTGAGGCTGTCACTCTTTTAGACCTGCCACTTTTTTAGACCTGTCACTCTTTTAGACCTGTCACTTAGAGTGTCTAGAGTTACACTGGGTCTAGAGCCGTTGTTTCGCCAGACCTGCTCAACACCGAGCAAATTTGGCTAGAGACAATGCGCCGAGCTGTAGCGGATTGCAAAAGGCGACAGAGTGAATATGAAGCAGGCTGAGGGTAAAGTTTTGATGGGTACGCTGGATAAGAAGGGGAAGCGCCCCCTGAAAAGCTCCCTGGTGACTGGAACGGTGACGGCAGTCTGGCTGATGCTCCAGACGGTGCTGGTCAGTCCGCCTAGCGTGGCGCAGACTTCAGCGCGTGAGGGCAGTGAGCTAACCTATAGCACGCTAGTGCAAAAAATCGAGGCGGGAGAAGTTGCCAAGGTGGCGATCGATCCAGTGCGGGGAGTTGCAGAGGTGCGGCTGAAGAATCAGGCGAAGGACAGCGCGACTCAGGAGGTTGTTTTGTTTGGCGACAGCAACCCCGAGTTAATTGAGGCTGCCCGCAAGAACAACGTTGATCTGGAAGTGCAGCCCTCGACTGATGGCGGCACGGTTGCTTGGCTAATTACTCACGGTCTGCTGGCATTTGTGCTGCTAATGGCGCTACTAATGTTCTTGCGACGGTCGAATAATTCTTCAGGTCAAGCGATGAGCTTTGGCAAGTCGAAAGCGCGTTTTCAAATGGAAGCCAAGACAGGCGTGATGTTTGACGACGTTGCCGGGATTGAGGAAGCCAAGGAAG
>CASBQM010000345.1 GCA_949127645.1 Synechococcales cyanobacterium PMM_0036 | reverse complement strand
GATAATTTCTAGATTCATTTACTAAGCTTCTTAACACAACGCAATAATTGATTAGAATAATGCCAATATGCCCTCTACCCGATTCTGCCCATGCAGTCCGACCTGACTGAGTCCAAGCAGCCTTATATGCCATTGCTACTCATTGCCCCCTTCTTCCTCTGGGGCACCGCAATGGTGGCTATGAAAGGCACAGCGCCCCATACCACACCGCTATTTATGGCAGGAGTCCGGCTGCTTCCAGCCGGTTTCATGGTCTTAGCAGCAGCCTCAATCTTAGGTAAGCCTCAGCCTCAAGGATGGAAAGCATGGCTATGGATCACGCTATTTGGGCTAGTGGACGGCACCCTGTTCCAGGGCTTCTTAGCAGAAGGACTTGCCAGAACGGGAGCTGGGCTAGGGTCAGTCATGATCGACTCTCAACCCCTCGCCGTAGCCCTAATGGCAAGGTTTTTGTTTGGCGAACAAATTGGGCTATGGGGTTGGCTAGGTCTAGGCTTTGGCGTAATGGGCATCAGCTTACTAGGATTGCCCCACGGCTGGATTGTGGGAATTCTGCACGGTGAAGTGCCGATCGCCCAGGGCATTAACTTTCTAGAACAGCTCTTTCAAAGCGGCGAATGGCTGATGTTAATGGCAGCCCTTTCCATGGCGATCGGCACAGTTATGGTGCGATACGTCTGTCAGCACGCCGATCCGATCGCAGCTACAGGCTGGCATATGGTGATTGGCGGCATTCCACTCTTCGCAGGTTCAGCCACTTGGGAATCGCAGCAGTGGGTAAACCTCACGGGTTTAGACGGTTTGGCGCTAGCATATTCTACGATTTTTGGCAGCGCGATCGCCTATGCCCTCTTCTTCTTCTTCGCTACCACAGGCAACCTAACCAGCTTTAGCTCTCTCACTTTTTTGACTCCAGTCTTTGCCCTGCTGTTTGGCAATCTCTATCTCAACGAGGTGCTAAATCCGGTGCAGTGGGTGGGGGTGAGCCTGACCTTAGTCAGCATTTACTTAATTAATCAGCGCGATCGCCTGCTAGAGAAGTTTAGGCAGCCTCTTGATTTGGAGCAACCTGCAATCCAACCCTCAGTTCAATCCGCAGTACAGACTGCAAGAGTAGAAGCTGAATCAGAGGTATCTGGCTAGATAGCCGCTAGCATGGAACGGAACGGATTTTTTGAATCCTTTACCGCAGTTTGGCGATCGCCCTATATTTCCCATGTCCCACTGTTTCCGGCTTCTACTTGCCGCTTACATGATCTGTTTTAGCATCGCTGGCGGGCTAGACCAGCCGTTTTTAACCCATGCCGCGATCGCCGCAACACCCGCATCTCCTCCAGTGGAGCCTGCAAAATCTTTTGATGGGACTAGGTTGCTGTGGGTGCTAGTGCCGCTTGTTGTCGCTAGCAGCGTTATTGCTGTAAAAAGTCAGGGTTCTAAAAAAGCAAAAATTGATCGAACCCTCTCAGATCGAACCCTCTCAGATCGAACCTTCTTAGAGAATCTGCATGGCTCGTCCGACATGGCGTTACCGAATGAAATCCGTGAGGATCGATCGCCCGAAAGTCCTCTCAACACAACTACTCGCTTGGCTAAAGCGGATATTGTTGAGACGCTAATGACCGACCTGCATAGCCGGGATGCTGACAAGCGCCGTCAGGGAATTTGGGAACTAGGACAGCACGGCGATTCTCGCGCCATTCAGCCCCTTGTCGATCTGCTGACGGATTCTGACTCCCTGGAGCGGAGTTTGATTTTGGCGGCGGTTTCAGAAATTGCGGTGCGATCGCTCAAGCCTATGAATCGGGCGCTGATGCTTGCTCTGCAAGACGAAAGCCCTGACGTACGGAAGAACGCTATTCGAGATGTCACTCGGATTTATGATGCAATGGCTCAAATGAATCAGCTTTTGCACTATGCTGCTAGCGATACCGATGACGAAGTTCAGGACACGGCACACTGGGCGCTAAACCAGATGAACCAGATTCGATCGCTGCCTGAAGCACTGCCGAGTTCGCCTCAAATCAAATCTGGCGAGAGGTCTGGTGAGAGGTCTAGTGAGAGTTATGGAGACCTAAAGCCTGAAGACCCAAACTCGCAGCTCTAACAATAGCTTCGACTTTTCCAAAACTTTGACCTTTCCGAGTTCTTTACCTTTACATTCGTATGATGCGAAGTGTAAAGGACAACGTAGTGAGGAATTTCAAATGATTCGTTTTAATCAAGCGATCGCTCTTGGCGCAACTCTTGGCATTCTTACCCTAGCAGGATGCAGCTCTCCTCAGCAGAGCGCCACCACCGAACCCGCATCCCCTGAAGCTAAAGCCAGTGCTTCACCTAATGCAATGGCAAGCGCATCGTCTGCATCGCCTGACGCAATGTCCAGTATGTCTAAGGTCGGCGGATTTGCAGACTTAACCACTGTAGTTGCTAATACCACCACCGCCGTCAAGGCTGGCGATTTCAGCAAGGCTCAAGCCGAAATCGGCAAATTTGAAGAACCTTGGTCGAAAGTAGAGAAAGATGTCAAGGCTAAGTCTGCCGATGCTTACAATGCGATCGAAGAAAACGTAGACAAGGTGAAGTCTGCGTTAAAAGCCTCGGACAAGGATAAGGCGCTAGTAGCCTTGAAAGCACTGGGAGATAGCGTCACCACAGCCGCTAAGTAATATAGCAACGACGGCTAGGACGGGGGGATTTTTAGTGAGGCGCTTCACGCCCCACTAAAAATCTCCTAATCAAGATGGCGACAGCTATAGCTTCAATTCTTTCCTTAATTTTTTAGAAACGCCAATTTTGCGGACAGATACTTTGTAGGTAAACTGTCCGTAAGTTTTTGTACTGAAGGTGCCCTTCATGAAACGAGTCTTCCGCAAATACCACCGCACCCTTGCCGTGATCCTCTGTCTGCCGATCGCCCTCACGGTGATCACCGGAATTCTAGCCAGCGTGATTCAGAGCTGGACGTTTGTGGATACTGGGCTGTCTTCTAATTTGATTCTGAGAATCCATACTGGAGAAATTTTTCACCTTGAAGCCATTTACCCAACGCTTAACGGGTTGGGGCTGATAGGTCTGTTGGTGACGGGCATGAGCATGACCCGACTCTTTAGAGGCGATCGTCCTCAAAGCTCAGATCGATAGGTTTCAGTCTGGAGGACGAAACTTCAGATGCTTAATGGGAAGTCTCTAGCGCCTCGTAATATTCGCCTACCCAAGGAATTTGAGCTAAGTCTGCAAAAGTGATTTGGCGCTGCTGCTGATCAAGTTCAGCAATTCGCTGTTTTTCGGCATAGATTTGCTGCTGATAATATTGCGCCAAGTCTGGCGATAAAGCGCTATCCAATTTCTCCCATAGGTTGAGAAAATGGCGACAGCGTTTCTCGCACATGACGCGCTCCATGCAGGCGGTTGCTGCCCGGATGACGAGGGGCGATCGCAACAAATCTCGCTTAGTTTTCTCGTCGAGCTGAAACAGGGGATACAGCACAGGCAGCTTTTCTGGAAAGTCTGTGCAGCGGTCTTGCAGGTCGGAGATCAAATCAAAGGGGATAGATTGAGCTAGGTTTTTTTCTAGGTTTTTTTCTAGACTTTCCTCCAAGCCCTTCTCAATGT
>CASBQM010000344.1 GCA_949127645.1 Synechococcales cyanobacterium PMM_0036 | reverse complement strand
TTGCGCTAATGAGCCTGCTTGCGCTAATGAACCTTCTTGCGCTGATGAAGCCAAACCGTGAGCCAGATCGGCAGCCATAGTTCCCTTAACGGTTATTTACATTCTGATATCATACCTGGTCACGATCTAGACCTGCTGTTTATTTTTTTGACAGGATGAGGGAATGAGCCTGAGATGTAGAGATGTAGGGATAAAGGAGATAGAGCTTTCTCAATGGCACGCTGTCTCCTCCTCTGATGTATCGTCTGGCGATCGCTTTACGGTAGAGGAAAGCCTGCTAACAAACAATAATGTGTGAAGCAAACAAATTTATAGATCAGACACACCTGGAGCCAATACCGTGAACAAACGCCAAAAAAGCCGCTTTATCTTGTGGGGACGTTGGTTTCACCGCAAAGATGTTGTGCAAAGTATGGAAGTTTTCCAAGATTTAATTGTTATCTTGCTCTGCATCAGCTTATTTTTCACAATGGCAATTCAGCTTTTTGGCACGTTTGCGGCGTTGCTGCATCAGGTGGATTTTAAGCGCGTCACTGCCGATATTCTGTTTCTGCTGATTTTAGTAGAGCTGTTTCGACTGCTGGTGATTTACCTAGAAGAACACAGCATTTCTGTCGGGGTAGCCGTAGAGGTAGCGATCGTCTCAGTGCTACGGGAAGTCATTGTGCATGGGGCGCTGGAAATTAGCTGGGTGCAACTCCTGGCAATCTGTGGACTGCTATTTATGCTGGGCGCTCTGCTGATGGTCTGCGCCCGAACTCCCCATATGGATCATTTCTCCTACCCATCTTCACCGCTGCCCTATGCGCCCGATCAGGCTCATTCGCCTGATTCACGTTACTCCGAAGCGCACTATTCCGAATCTGAGGCAGAACGCTAGATTGCTACTTTTTGGCTCTGCGATCGTCTCGGTAAGCGATAATCGCAAAGGCGACCTTTGCAGAGATGGCGTTGCTGAATTGAGGTATGAATTCTCAGACTGCCCCTCACCTTAGCTCTCTCCCAAAAGGCTACTTGTGTATACATATCTCTTGGTCAAGCTTGAACGGGCTGCATTCGCCCCCCAACCCCCCAATTCTGGGGGACTTCCAGAACTCAAAGTCCCCCAGATTGGGGGGATTTAGGGGGCTACAAGATGTATAGCGATCGCAAAGAGACTTATGTGTACACGGTAGCCCCAAAGGAGAGGGGACAAGACTTCTAGCTCCCTTCTCCCTAGGGAGAAGGGTTAGGGATGAGGGCAGTTCATACTTATATTCAGCAACGCCACAGAGATTTCATTCAGAGATTTCATTCAGAGATTTCATTCAGAGATTTCATTCAGAGACTTTAACCTCAGTGCGCTTCGACATTATTACTCTGTTCCCCGATTTTTTTACCTCGCCGCTTAGCTCTGGGCTGCTAGGCAGAGCGCTGACCAAAGAAATTGCCACAGTCAACCTAGTCAATCCCCGTGACTTCACCACCGACAAACATCATCGCGTTGATGACGAACCCTATGGTGGCGGTGTGGGAATGCTGCTCAAACCAGAGCCGATTTTTGCGGCAGTAGAATCGCTGCCTGTGCTGCCCAACCGAGAGGTAATCTTGCTCACTCCACAGGGGCAAACCATGAACCAAAGAATGTTTCAGGAGTTGGGCACCTATGATCAATTAGTTCTGATCTGTGGACATTATGAAGGAGTAGACGATCGCGTTCTTAATCTCGTCACCCGTGAGGTTTCCTTGGGAGACTTCGTTCTCACCTGTGGCGAAATTCCGGCGCTGACCCTGCTAAATGGCATCATCCGGCTACGTCCTGGTACGGTCGGCAAAGAGGAATCTCTGAAGCTAGAAAGCTTTGAGGCAGGGCTGCTCGACTTCCCGCAATATACGCGTCCTGCCGAGTTTCGCGGTTTAAAAGTCCCAGATGTGCTGCTATCGGGCAACCATCAGGCGATCGCTCAGTGGCGTAAACAACAGCAGCAGGAGCGCACTCGCGTTCGCCGTCCTGATCTTTGGCAATCTTGGGAACAGCAGCAATGCGAGAAGGGCTAAACTAAAAGAAAAATCGAGCATCAGAGGAAAAGCCCGTGGTTACAACTCTCTCTCTGCAAGATCGGCTTACGGATACGATCGCCCTTTACCGCGATCGTGTGGACTATCTGGAAATTCGGCTGGAGCAAGGCGAGGCGACGGCAATTTCCTATCGCGGCAAGCAGTTGGATGCAGTCGATCGCAGCTTTTCCCTGTCAGGCGGTATCCGGGCTTGTCACAAGGGCGGCTGGAGTTTTGTCACCTTCGATGGATTGGGTGATCTGAAGAATCGGATTGAAGATGCGATCGCGCAAGCCCAACTCATCGGCAAGGAAACCACAGAATTAGCGGCAGTTGAGCCTATTCAAGACTACGTGTCTGTCGATTTGGGCAACGATCCGCGCGGCATTTCGCTCGATCGCAAGCGGCAGTTGATTGAGACCTACAACCAGATTTTGCTGGACTATGATCCGCGCATTCAGACCACGATGGTGGGCTATGGCGATCGCTTTCGCACTAACTACTTCGTCAACTCTTCAGGCACTTGTATTGTGCAAGAACGGCTG
>CASBQM010000343.1 GCA_949127645.1 Synechococcales cyanobacterium PMM_0036 | reverse complement strand
CTTAAATTCAAGGTTGCTACGCTGCCTTAGCGCGACGGCGCTGATACAAGAGGAAACCACCCACAGTCATCAACCCTGCGACCATACCAGGTTCAGGAACAGAGGTAGTGAAGTTGAATTTGCCTGAGCCTTCGCGGAAGGAGTGGTTATCGGTTTCAAAGCCGCCCCCGCCGACCTGAGAGATCACAATCTTGTTGAAGATGTCATCTTTGCTGTCTGCATAGAAATGCACGTAGCCATTGCCCTGATAATACTTGCCGTTCTGCTGCTTCTGAGCGCCCGCTTCGTTGCTGCCGGGATGCAGAGCCGAGTATGTGGCAAAACCTCCTGCTTGGTCAATGTCTTTTGTGTTGAAGCTATGAACTAGCTTATCGCCGTTGTAAAACGCGTAGGTATTGCCCGTGTGAGCTGCACCCCAGTCAATCCCAAAGTAGTTGAGGTTTTTCGCTAGGTTAATGATGACGTTATCGCCCTGAAATACTTCCAGATAGTTAGAAGTGTTTTTCTCGCCCTCTGGGCCCACGGGTGCCCACATATCGGAGCGGACACTGCTGCTGCCCTGGTTGGAAAAGCTGTATTTTGCAAATCCGTCGGTAGGCGCTTTGCCAGAATTAAAGTCAATAGTTGTAGTGTCTTTGAGTTTGGCAAATTCAGAGTACGCACCCTGATTTGTAGCTCCAGTGTTAGGATTTGCGACACCGTCAGTAACCTTGAATGAGAAGGCTTGAGCAGAGGTGGCGGACAGAATGGAAGCGATCGCTGCCAAAGCGGCAATTCCAGCGGTGAGTTGACGAAGCTGCATTGTGTTTCTGGGTAGATAAGCCGACAATCCCATTATTGACTTCTAAACTTAGACGAAGGTTGAGCAAAATCACGGCTTTTGCTTTGCTTGTAGCTTAATCAAAACTTGATATTTTGGCAGTAAGATAAAGCGTTCAAAAAGCTGCTCTTCTCACATCGCTGCATTAGCTACCGATCGGTTGAAACCTGGGGCTGTAGAATTACCTTGATACGTTTATACTAATTTGAGTTGGCTAAATTTTGGTTCAACTGCACCTGCATTGAGCCTTTCAGCCCTTAGGATACGCTATGGGTAGAGCCATCTGTTATCAAATCTCAATAAAATTGCTAGATATAGCATCAAAGATCAGTTAATCTTATCTCAACCTTGCACCGGGCTTGAAACCGAGATTGAGAGCTATGTCCTTTGTTGGTCTACATATTCACAGCGACTACAGCCTTTTGGATGGCGCGAGCCAGCTTCCCGAGCTACTCGATCGCGTCGTAGAGCTGGGGATGCCAGCGATCGCCCTTACGGATCACGGAGTCATGTATGGGGCGATCGAGTTGCTGAAAGAGTGCAAAGCTCGTGGCGTGAAGCCGATCGTCGGCAACGAGATGTACGTGATCAATGGCGACATCACTAAGCAGGAGCGCCGTCCTCGCTATCATCAGGTGATGCTAGCGAAGAATACCCAGGGATATAAGAATCTGGTTAAGCTAACCACGATTTCTCATCTGCAAGGCGTTCAGGGCAAAGGCATTTTCTCGCGTCCCTGTATCAACAAGGAGCTGATCGAGCAGTATCGGGAAGGGCTGATTGTCACGAGTGCCTGTCTGGGAGGAGAAATTCCCCAGGCAATCATGCAGGGCAAGCCGGAGATCGCCCGTCGGATTGCCCAGTGGTACAAAGAGCGGTTTGGCGATGATTACTATCTGGAGATTCAGGATCACGGCTTGCAGGAAGAGCGAATCGTCAATCCTGAAATTATTCGCATCTCCCGCGAAATGGACATTAAGCTGGTTGCCACCAACGACTCCCACTATATTTCCTGCTTTGACGTAGAGGCACATGATGCGCTGCTCTGTATCCAGACCGGGAAGCTGATTAGCGAAGAGAAGCGGCTGCGCTACACGGGCACCGAGTATCTGAAGTCGGCAGAGGAGATGCGCTATCTGTTCCGCGATCATCTGCCCGATGAGGCAGTGGAGGAGGCGATCGCCAGCACCATGGAGGTTGCCGACAAGATCGAAGCCTACGACATTATGGATAAGCCTCGTATCCCCGAATATTCGGTGCCCGAAGGCTATACCCAAGACAGCTATCTGAAGGCGATTACCCGCCAAGGCTTGATGGATCGCTTTGGCTACGAGTCCTATGACCAGGTGGAACCCGTCTATCAGGAGCGGCTAGAGTACGAGCTGCAAATGATGCATCAGATGGGCTTTGATGCCTACTTTCTGGTGGTGTGGGACTACATCAAATATGCCCGCGATCACGGCATTCCGGTGGGACCAGGGCGCGGCTCGGCAGCGGGTTCGCTCGTAGCATATTCCTTGGCGATTACTAATATTGACCCGGTGCATCACGGCTTGCTGTTCGAGCGGTTTCTCAATCCCGAACGCTTCTCGATGCCAGATATTGATACGGACTTTTGTATCGATCGCCGTGATGAGGTGATTAGCTACGTAACGGATAAGTATGGGAGCGATCGCGTTGCCCAGATCATCACCTACAACCGTATGACCTCGAAGGCGGTGCTAAAGGATGTGGCGCGGGTGCTGGATATTCCTTATGCAGAGTCCGATCGGATGGCGAAGCTGATTCCGGTCTCGCGGGGCAAACCCGCTAAGCTGAAAGTGATGATTTCGGAGGGAACCCCGGCACCGGAATTTAAGGCAAAATATGATAACGATCCGAAAGTGAGGCACTGGCTCGATACTGCTATCAAAATTGAGGGCACCAACAAGAGTGTGGGCATTCATGCAGCAGGGGTCGTGATTTCCTCACATCCGTTAGATGAGGTGGTGCCGCTTCAACGCAACGCGGATGGCGCTGTGTTTACGCAGTATTACATGGAGGACATTGAGGCGCTAGGGCTGCTGAAAATGGACTTCCTGGGGCTGAAAAACCTGACGATGATTCAGAAGGCGGTGGATCTGATCGCCCAAAATCAGGACATTGTAATTGATTTAGATCATTTATCTCTGGACGATCCAAAAGTTTATAAGCTGCTGTCGCAGGGCAACTTAGAAGGGATCTTCCAGCTTGAATCTTCGGGGATGCGGCAGATTGTCCGAGATTTGAAGCCTTCTGGCTTGGAAGATATTTCTTCGGTTCTAGCGCTCTACCGACCGGGACCTTTGGATGCAGGTCTGATTCCCAAGTTCATTAACCGCAAGCATGGGCGAGAACGAATTGAGTATGAACACCCGATTCTAGAGAGCATTCTTCATGAGACCTACGGGATTATGGTGTATCAAGAGCAGATTATGAAAATCGCTCAAGATATGGCGGGCTATTCCCTGGGGCAAGCCGATCTGCTGCGGAGAGCGATGGGCAAAAAGAAAAAGTCGGAGATGGAAAAGCATCAGCAGATTTTCATTGATGGGGCTGGCAAAAACGGCGTGAAGGTAAAAGTCGCCACTGATTTGTTTGAACAAATGGTGATGTTTGCCGAATATTGCCTGAGCTATGAAACGCCAATCCTTACGGTTGAATATGGTGCTTTGCCGATCGGTAAAATTGTCGAAAATCAGATTCAATGTACAGTCTATAGTGTTAGCAGTCACGGCTATATCTATACTCAGCCGATCGCCCAATGGCACGATCGTGGACAGCAAGAAGTGTTTGAGTATCTGTTAGAAGATGGCTCAATTATTCAGGCGACTAAAGATCATAAATTCATGACAGAAGCAGGACAAATGCTAACCATTGACGAAATCTTTCAGCGAAACTTGGATTTGAAACGCGTGGAAGTGCGATCGCCCGTTCTTGTCGGTTGATCATGAGAAGGGTCGATAATAATGGTAGCTTGACCCATCACTCCAGAGGCTCTATGGTGTTTTCTCCGCCCCAACTCAAGTCGCTGCTGTCCATGACAGACGATGAATATTTTCTGCTGTGTCAGGCAAATCCTGACCTGAGAATCGAGCGCAACTCTAGCGGAGATCTGATTATTATGTCCCCCACCGGTGGAGAAACGGGTCATCGGAATATTGAAATTTCCTTTCAGGTACAAGCCTGGAGCCGAACAAACGATTTAGGATTTGCATTTGACTCCTCTACCGAGTTCAAAATGCCTGGGGGCGCAAGCTATTCTCCTGACGCAAGCTGGGTGAGGCGCGATCGCTGGAACGCTTTGACTCCCGAGCAAAAGCGCAAATTTCCGCCGCTGGCTCCCGACTTTGTGATTAAATT
>CASBQM010000342.1 GCA_949127645.1 Synechococcales cyanobacterium PMM_0036 | reverse complement strand
GCTGTGACTTTAGACGATATTCGAGGGTGGTTCACCTATCGTTGCTATCGTACTTAACTGAGTTGAAAACCGCTATATACCGAAATTTTCCGCATAACACCCCGATTTGGGTAGATAGACAGAATCTTTCCGTATAGTACGCCGATTTAGCGAGATAGGCAGAATCTTTTCAACTATTTTCAGGAGACTTCCCTAAAGGGGTCGGGGCACTACCTCGACCTAATGCCCGATCGCCCCACCACCACCAAAAATCAAAGAATTCTCACAAACGCTGTAAAAAAGTCTCTCAGTACGCTTCATTGATCGCGCTTTTATTTTATGCTTTGCCGAACTGGTGCAACTTGCCAGCAGACAGGCTTAAGGTTTGGACGCAGACGAGGGGGTATTCCAAGCCCCCCCTCGCCTGCTAACCGATTCTCTGAGTAGGCAGAGGCACGGCTGAAGTTGATCTTAAATCATCGAATGCTTCGCTAATGTAAACAAGTGGTTGGTGAACCACGCCTTAAGCTTTTCTTCTCTACAAAACAACTCATTAGCGAGGCAATAAATCATGACGACAGAGTTCAACGAACTGCTGAGCGACCATCCTGCCGATCGCCCGCAGATCTGGATCATTGGCACGCGCGATCAGGTGAATCATTTGATTAACGAGTGCTACGTCAAGCGATTGACAGACGATCGCGCCAAGTTCTCGCCCATCATGCCCTCACCGTTTGCGAGCGGTAAATATATGACGGTGCTGGTGCGGTAGAAGAAAGCATAGGGAGTGGGAGCTTGTTTAACTCCCCACTCCCTGTTTCTCCATTCCCATGACTCAAAAAAGTGGGCGATCGCTCCCTCATCTCCGAATTTGTCAAACCTCGATTCCCGTTGTTTTTGTGGTGCATCACATTGCTTCTGTGGTTCATCACAATGGCATTGCAACCGATCGCAATCCTAATTGCAGCACTGACAATGCCATTGCATTGAATCACAGTTTTATCAGCAGCCCTGACAATTTGATTGCAGTGAATCACAATGCCATTGCAGTGAATCACAATGGTATTGCAACCGCTCACAATGCCATTGCAGCGAGTGAACTATCTGCTGAATCCGCTGCATAAAGACCCAAATGCTCTTGCAACGACTTCACCTCTAGCGGCTGCGATTGCAGCGATCGAGTGACGGCATTAGCCCCGGCGATCGCTCTAGCAAGAGCCGTAGAATAGAAATGACAGAGAAGGATATCGCTTATCGAGAACTCACTGATCCCGGCTTTCCAGTTGCAGGTGCGACTGAAGTAAAAAATCGACTTAATTCTTTAGAAAAAATACTGAGTCTAGGCTTAGCTAAATCCATAAAGCCGCCTCTTAGTTTTAGGGGGGATAAATACTAAGAAGGTCGGAAATGACGGTCAGAAATGATGCGCAGAGCGAATGAAGGGGGGAACCTTTCAAAAAAATCATACCCAGATTCAGCAATGCTCGTAATTTTGTAGAGATATTGATAGGTGTAGCTTATTAACCAACCTATTCAGTATGACCACTTAGGTATTGCAGTTACCTATCGATCGCCCGATGCCATATTGCGGAAGCGGGTAAACTGCGGCTCAAACAGTAGCTTGACCGTACCCACCGGCCCGTTACGATGTTTGTTAATAATGACCTCGGTAATGCCGCGATCGGGCGTATCGGCGTTATAGTACTCTTCTCGATAGAGCATCATAATTAGGTCTGCATCCTGCTCGATCGAACCCGACTCTCGCAAATCAGACATCATCGGGCGCTTGTTGGTGCGAGATTCGACACCGCGACTGAGCTGAGACAGGGCAATAATCGGCACGTTTAGCTCACGGGCTAATCCTTTGAGCGATCGCGTCACCTTCGATAATTCCTGCACGCGATTGTCGCTGCCGCTACCTTCCATAAGCTGAAGATAGTCAATCAAGATCAGCCCCAGTGCGCCGCCCTGCTCTGCTTGAAGCCGTCGCGCTTTCGATCGCATCTCGGCAACAGCAATGTTGGGCGTATCGTCAATAAAAATCGGCACCTGCGACAAAACGCTGATGGCGTTGCCCAGAGGCTCCCACTCTGCCTGACTAATCCGACCCGATCGCAGCCGACCGCTCTCGATCTGTGCCTCGCTAGACAGTAGACGATAAACCAACTGCTCTTTAGACATTTCCAGACTGAAGACCGCGATCGGCAGCTTGTGAAAAGCGGCAATGTTGCGGGCGATGTTTAAAACGAAGCTGGTTTTTCCCATTGACGGTCTTCCGGCAGCAATGATCAAATCCGATCGCTGAAAGCCTTGAGTCATGGCATCTAGATCGTAGAATCCGCAGGAAATTCCGGGCAGCACCAAACCCAGCGATCGGCTCTCAATGTCTGAAAACGTAGAGGTAAGAATATCTGAGGTAGCGATTAAGCTCTGGTTGGGGCGAGATTGGGTGATACCAAAAATCTTCTGCTCAGACTGATCTAGAACTTTCTCGATCGGGGTTTCCGCCTGATAACCCATCTGGGCAATTTCAGTGCCCACCTGAATCAGCTTGCGCCGAAGGTACTTATCGTTGACCAACTGGGCGTATTGGTCAATGTTGACGGCGCTAATGGTGCGATCGACCAATTGTGCCAACTGGCTCTGTCCACCCACTTTTTCTAGCAAGCCGCGATCGCTTAGCCAGCTTGTGATCGACATTAGGTCAGTGGGTCTGCCCTGTGCCTGAAGCCCAACCGCCGCCCGAAAAATCTCCTGATGGGCGCTGATGTAAAACACCTCAGGGCGCAGCAGTTCCATGACCCGTCCGATCGCCTCAGGGTCAAGCAAAATGCCCCCCAAAATTGCCTCCTCAGCATCGATGTTTTGGGGAGGAACGCGATCGCTGTAACCCTGAAAGTTGAGTTCTTGAACCATTGGATGGCGCTGTGTAGGGCGATGCTGAGAGTTGATTGACTCAGGGCTGGCTAACTCAGAACTATTGTCTTCTGAACTGAGAATTGAATCAGAGCGAACAACAGCCTGAGTGCTGAGTATTTTAGCTTGCTTTTTCACAGATGCAAGGGGAAACGAAGGGCAATCCACAGGTTCTATCGTCACGTTTCAAAAAACAATGGCTTTAGAACCTACCCTTATTATCGTACAAATGTACTATTTTGCCCAGCGATTTACGGATACCAGATCGCCTCAATTTTTTGAGCGATCGCCTCTGCCTTGCCTCTGTCGTCCTTTTCTAGCAGCACCGTTATGTGACCCAGCTTGCGCCCCGGACGCGAGGCTTTGCCATACCAATAGAGATGCGATCGCTCGATCTCAGATAGCTTTTGTCGCTGCTCCAAGTAGTCACTTTCTACAGATTCATAGCCCAACAGATTTACCATGACGGCTCCGGTGCAAGTCAATGCCGGACTGCTCAACGGCAAGCCGCTAACGGCGCGCAACTGCTGTTCAAACTGCGAGGTTTCACAGGCATCTAGGCTGTAATGCCCTGAGTTGTGGGTGCGAGGAGCCGTCTCGTTGACCAACACGCCGCCCTCGCGGGTAAGGAAAAATTCAATACCCATAACGCCTACGTAATCCAGATGGGTCAACAGCGCTGTGGCGATCGCCTCTATTTCTGCCGCCCTGCCAAACTCTTGCGTGACAAACACCCGCCGACAAACCTGATCAACTTGCTGAGTTTCCACCACGGGATAGATTTTCACCTCACCTTGAGGCGATCGCGCCGCCATCACCGCTAGCTCTCGTTCAAACGGCACATACTCTTCTAACAGCCACATCTCTGGCTCAAAGCGGGACGCTAGTGCCGCCTCTAATGCCGCCAAATCCTGAAGGACGATCGTTCCTCGTCCGTCGTATCCCAAGCGTCGCGCTTTCAGGACAACCGGAAAACTAAACTGGCTCAGGGTCGCGGTATCAATGGCATTTAGTGCTGCAAATTGGGGAGTGGGCAGTCCTAAATCTTGCAG
>CASBQM010000341.1 GCA_949127645.1 Synechococcales cyanobacterium PMM_0036 | reverse complement strand
GGCAGATGAATATTGCCAGCGCAATCACTTTTTGCTTGCACTTTGCTTTCGCTTTCTAGAGAGCATAAAACATCATTTACGTAGCTTGCAAGCGTTATTTAGTAGTTTATATAAAGTTTATACGCATAATCAGTACATGATATGCGCATACATACATAAAGGGTCACAAAAAAAAGCCTTTGTGTAAGTAGTTTATCAAAGATTATCTTATTGCACAGATGTTCTAATGCTTGTGTAAAAGCGTGTTTTAAGGTAAACTGGTGTCTATCAGGCGCAGAGGCCAGCGCAAAAATTTAAGGTTGCGGTGTTAGAGGAACCCTATTGACACCGGTTAACAATGTGCTAAGATAGGCTTAGAAAAGAAAAAGTGCTAGGGGCTTGACTCCCCTAGCACTTTAAGAACAATGGGGCCCGGTTCACACTCGACGACGGCAAACCAAAAGAGTGAACCGATGAACCCAAAGAAACACGTTTGATTAGCGTATCACAATAATCAACTGCTTGTCAAATAGTTGATTCTGTAAATAAAATAGCAGTTATGACGTAGATATCCCTACTGGTTTGCTGCCACCGTAGGGATATCTTTTTTTTCCAACGCTCTACCCGTCTCAAGGCAAAAAAATGCCACTGCTTCAACAGTGGCGGGTAGAGCAGAGACAATCAGTTAAATTGAGGTGGCATGAAAAGTATACCTGAAAGTGCAAGCCGAGTCAATGCGCATAGTAATCTCGCACATATGCCTCAGGAGCATGATACCCAACAGTTTTTTGATATCTTACACCGTGGTGCGCCACAGCGATATATACAGGATTTGAACGCAGGCCCCAACCATGACAAGCGGCGATCAGCCTACTACCGAGTAGACGAACCTGTAACGCTACCCACAGCTTGGCGCAATGAGCACAGTAATATCTTCCATTGTGTTAACCCAGTCATTGTACGTCGCGAATACTTTCAGGCAGGCCACAACAGAGATGTTGGGGCCCTGAATACGCTGTATCGCGAGTATGATGCCAAAGACTTCAGCGAGCCAAGCCAAGCCGAGATTGACGTACAATTCGAGGTCTTACGCGCCGACCCGGCCAAAGCCAAAAGCACAGATAAAGCCCTACGCAATGAAGCGTTAGGCAACGCCAAGGATGCAACGTATAAGAGCAATCCAGAGCACTACAAAGCCCTAGTCAAAGCCCATGTAGACCAGTTGACGCCAGCACCCTCTGTCATTGTTTTTTCTGGTGGCGGTTATCAGTGTTATTGGCTACTGGCTGAAACGCTCATTATCCGCACGCGCCCCGACGAACCAAACGCACACATTGAATCATACGCCGCCGACCTGCAAAAGCGATTTGTGCAGCTGGATCCTAAAGCCGATCAGGGGGTGCATGATTTACGGCGCATTCTACGCACACCAGGCACCTACAACCACAAGAAAAAGTATGCGCCCGACTATCCGCAAGTTACCTTCTACCAAAAGCACTTTGACCTTCGCTACAGTCTACAAGGCTTAAAAACTCTACTCCCAGCACCAGTGGCCACCCAGCCCAGTCAGCACACGCACCAGCCCGCTACAGTGACCCAAGGCGCACCCTATGAAGGCCCAAGCGTGATCAACGCCTACAACGCAGCCACCAATATTACGGACATTCTAGCCGCCTATGGCTATACCCTCCAAGCAGGCCGCATGATGCGCCCAGGTGGTGAGCAGTCTGGCGTAGATATCGACCGAGCCAACAACAGAAGCCGCCATTGGAGCAGCAACGACCCTCTATATAGTGTTTTCTGGCGCCGCCCGTTTGATGTGCTGTGCACCTATGCGCATGAAGGTGATGTAACGGCCGCGGTGAGAGTAGCAGCAGCAGCGCTAGGTATGAAGAAGGCCCAACCAGGCGAAGCGCTTATCCCTGACGTGACGCCAATCATTGACACTTTGCGCTTATGGATTAAGACCCACAATTTAACCGAATGTTTACCCGCTGGCCCGGGCAGCAAAAAAGCGCGTTTAGTTGCTGACGCCGTTTTTGACTTGATGCAGCAAGATCAACGTCTGTCTATAACCGCAGGCAAAAAACGCTTGGCCAAGTATGCTGGCGTTGACGCCAACACCGCGGCGCATGCACTAGCCCTTTTGAATGGCGTACTATTTGACGTAACTCAAAGTGAAGAAGGGTGCAGGATCACCCTCCTTGAAAATTGTCGTTTGCAGGAAATTCACCCGTCATTTTTACACTTCCAATGCTTAACTACTGGGGGTGAAAAAACTGAAAACGACAAAAACGCCTACTCACCACACAAGGCCGATGAGCCTTTCCTTACTGGTGCATCGCGGTACATGAAAGATTTTATTCAAACAAAATCACTTGAGTTGACGATTTGGCAGGATGGAGAATTAATCCAAGAAGTAACGCCCGATCAGGTGAAAGAGCAGTATACGTTTGCTGGCTTGGGTGAAGGTGTATTGCTGGCCTATGACACTTCCTTGCGCGTTGGCGATATGACAGCGCAGGAATACGCCGAGGAAACTGGTCTAAAGCTATCTACAGCGCGCACCCACTTGCATCGAGCAGAAACGATGGGCCTGGCCACCGCAGAGCGCGAAGGGTCACGCGGTCCGAAGCTCTACAGCTTTATTCCTGATTTTTGGGAAAAGATAGACGAGCTGGCCCCATGCTTGCGAACGCATAAACTAGGTAATCAGCGTGAAAACAAACGCTTAGAATCTGCCCAACAATGGACAAAAGCCGAGCTTGAGAAAGCGAAACAAGCAGGCGAATTAGAGAAGGTCGAAGAATTAAGAGGCCGCTTTAACTGGCACGCTGACCAGCGTATACCCCACCTAGCACGTCTGTACGAAGGTCTATCAAAGGCCGAGCTTATCCGACTGGCCTATGATGTGGCAGCGTACAAGCGTTCCACACAAACCGCCCAGGCCATTCGCACCGAGCGCAGCGCCCAGCGCACCGAGCACCGCGAGACGGTCAAACTTATCGCCGATCTGGCCGTGGCAATCGCTGACGTGGGTACACCATTAGAAGAGGTGTTTGACGAAGTAATGAAATACGACTTTGATGGGCGCATGGTACGCGACGTTCTACAATCGCCCAAGCAGATGGCTAACTATGAAACAGTCGAGGATTTGCGATTGCGGATGCGCGCCGAGGACTTAGCCATACCGACCCTGATAGCCAACAACCCGCCGAGTTCTGGCCACAATCAAATGGCGTTTGCAGGTGCAGCATGAAACAACCAATTGCTCTAATCCCGTCACCCGTCCAACCGGCCCCGGAAGTGGTGCCAGCATTGACGCCGCAACAAATTGCGCTGCGCAGACGATGGGCACAGATTGTTTGTACTTCCGCGCTGAACGATACGAGCCTAGTTCTAGCACAGAAGTTATGTCATTCATGGTTTAAGGATTGCCAATGTCGGCGTGTTCGCCTCGCCGACAATTAGCACAAAAAGTGGATTTTACCACGGGCTAATGCACACACTTCCACCTTATTCTCAGCATTTTCACCACTACCAAGG
>CASBQM010000340.1 GCA_949127645.1 Synechococcales cyanobacterium PMM_0036 | reverse complement strand
GTGGCTCTAGCCCTTTTGCCGCATCTTCCAGCATTACCGCATTGTCGGCGGCGGCGAGAGTCCGATAGGTGTCTTCACTAAAGTCTTGGTGTCCGGGCGTGTCTAGCAGATTAATCCAGTAGCCGTCGTACTGAAATTGCAGCACGGTTGAGGTGATGGAGATGCCTCGCTGCTGCTCCATAGCCATCCAGTCAGAGGTGACGTGTCGCTGTGCCCGCCGCGCCTTAACGGCTCCTGCTTCATGAATAGCACCCCCATATAGCAGCAGTTTTTCCGTCAGCGTGGTTTTTCCGGCATCGGGGTGAGAAATAATCGCAAAGTTGCGGCGTTTCTCAACGGCGATCGCTAAATCTTCCTGAAGTTCTATAGACATGCTTAAATTTTTTGACTCTAAGTCTTTCATTATAGGAAGTTACAGGTAGGATGCTGTTAAGAAGCCTTATTAGCCCCGATGTATCTGAAAAACAGTAACACTGAATTATAAAGCCGCTTTTGAGTAGAAGCCGGGTAGAAGAAAGCCACGTATTCACCACGCCAAGGAGATATTTGGGTCATGGGCACAAACGAGCTTAAGGCTACCGCACAAGCAATGATCGCTCAGGGTAAAGGAATTTTGGCGGCAGATGAGAGCTTCAGCACTGCCAACAAGCGATTTCAGAAGCTAGGGATTCCTACTACTGAAGAAATGCGACGAGCCTATCGGGAAATGCTGTTCACGGCACCCGGAATTAATCAATTTTTCAGCGGCGTGATTTTGTTTGATGAGACCATTCGCCAATCCACAAAGTTAGGTATTCCTTTTCCTCAGCTTTTGACCGAGGCTGGAATTCTACCGGGGATCAAGCTAGACGAAGGCGCAAAGCCCTTGGCAAAGTCTCCGCATGAGCTAGTGACAGAAGGTCTAGATGGACTGCGCGATCGCATCTCTGAGTATTACAAAATGGGCGCTCGGTTTGCCAAGTGGCGGGCGGTAATTACGATCGCTCAGCAGATTCCTTCTCGACGCTGTATTGAAGCTAATGCTCATGCGCTGGCTCGGTATGCGGCGCTGTGTCAGGAAGGAGGGCTAGTACCGATCGTGGAGCCGGAAGTGCTAATGGATGGCGACCACACGCTGGAGCGCAGCCTTGAGGTGCATCAAGAAGTCCTCAACGTCGTGTTTGATCAGCTCTACCAAGCGGGTATTGACCTGGATCAGATGATCCTTAAGCCGAGTATGGTGATCTCTGGGGTTGACTGTCCTGAACAGGGTCGTGTTGAAGCGGTGGCAAGAGCTACTGTTAAGTGCTTACTAGATGCTGTTCCGGCATCGGTTCCAGGCTGTGCTTTCCTGTCGGGTGGTCAAGATGATGAGACGGCAACTGCTCACCTCAATGCTATGAATCAGATCTTTGCAGAAGAGTTACCTTGGGCGCTAACTTTCTCCTATGGTCGGGCGCTTCAGCAGGCAGCTATGCAAACTTGGATGGGGCAAGATGCCAATGTCACTGCTGCCCAGAAGGCACTCTATCATCGAGCGCAATGCAATAGTGCGGCTGCGCTGGGTAAGTATGACAGCACCATAGAAAGTGAAACAAACAAAGCGACTTCAGGCGTTTAGCTTTGCTAGGATGGTGGTAACTCTGGTACCCAAGTGCTCAACAGATTCTTGCTGTTTGGCATCTTTTAGACTGCCATCTGCATTAAACGCCTCATAGGCTTTCGGGATTGCCACCTGATCGGGCAGAACCAGAATTCTGATATTTCCCAGCAGCATCCGTAAAGGTACCAGCCCCCGCAGACCTCCGAGCGCTCCTGGCGAGGCGCTCATGATGGCGGCTACTTTGTCCACAAACGCCGCTAGTCCGGGTTCATTAGGTTCTGAACGAGAAGCCCAGTCGATCGCATTTTTCAAGACAGGAGTGATAGAGCTGTTGTACTCTGGCGAAGCAATCAGCATTCCCTCATGGGACTTGAGCAATTGCTTAAACTCGCGTGCGTTGGCGGGTATCCCAGATTCGGTTTCCAAATCTTCGTCAAATAGGGGCATGGGCAAGTCTCGCAGATCAACATAAGTCACCTCGGCACCTGCGGCTCTAGCTCCGGCTGCCGCAACCTGAACCAGCTTTTTGTTGTAGGAATCAGTACGAGTGCTGCCTGCAAAAGCGATGATCTTAGGGGTGTAAGTCATAGGTCGAGAGATTTCAGTGCGCTGGATTTTACTCCCCTATGGTAGTGCGATTACTTTTCTAAAAAAGCGGGAAGTGGGTGAGACGCAAAAGTAACTCAAAAGTAAAGAGAGGAAGCGATCGCTCCTCTCTTTAAAAGACTGAATGAGTTTACAAAACTGAATGATTAAAAAATCAGATGATTTGAATTTTGGCTACACTACCTCAATCTGGCAGTCGTCGCCGATCATAAACCGAAACGCTTTGGGTCGTCTGGGCGCTTCTTTCAAATGCGCGCGCTGCCCAATGACGCTATCCACAATTCGCTTGTGAATGCCCTCAATTTTTGCGCCCTTCAAAATCACGCTATGTTCTAAATCTGTCTCAATGAGAGTCACCTCGTCAGCAACGCTGCTGTAGGGTCCAATAAAACAGTTCTCTAGATAGCAGTTTTTGCCGATCGTCACAGGTCCTCGAATCGTGCAGTTCAAAACTTTAGAGCCTTCACCGATTTGCACCCGTCCAATAATCTGGCTTTCAGCATCAATATCGCCCTGTATAGAAGTTTCTAAACAAGTGTCGAGAATGACGCGGTTGGCTTCCAGAAGATCATCCTTCTTCCCGGTGTCTAGCCACCAGCCGCGAATTTGACGAGCTTCGACGGGTTTTTGCCAATTGATCAGCGTTTGGATAGCATCCGTGATTTCTAGCTCTCCTCTGGCGGAGGGTTGAATAGCGGCGATCGCATCATGAATCATGGGCGTAAAGATATAGATGCCCACCAATGCCAAGTTAGAAGGCGGATCTTTGGGTTTTTCGACAAGCTGGAGCAGTTTGCCATCTGCGTCAATTTTGGCGACCCCAAAGGCGCTAGGATTAGGCACCGGGCACAGCAAGGTAAGAGCATCTAGACTCCGGGTAGCAAATTGCTCTAGAAACAGCGCTAGCTCACTTTGCACTAGGTTATCACCCAGATACATGACGAAAGGTGAATCGCCTAGGAACGATCGCGCCACCTTGACGGCATGAGCTAGACCCGCTGGCTTTTCCTGAAGAATATAGGTAATATTCGCGCCAAATTGACCGCCGTCCCCCGTTTTAGCCTGCACCTCTTCACCCGTTTCGGGGCTAATAATGATGCCGATGTCCGTAATTCCGGCTTCCACGATCGATTCAATGCCATACCAAAGAATCGGCTTATTGGCGACCGGAACGAGCTGCTTTGCGCCAGTATGGGTCAACGGGCGGAGACGAGTTCCCTTACCGCCAGAGAGAATAATTGCTTTCATGAGTGGGTCAATGAATAAAGTTCGGTAAGCATTTGACGGAGGCTCTGTCGCCACTGCGGCGGAGAGATCTGCAAGATCGCAGATATTTTCTGGCAAGCCAGTGCCGAATAAGCCGGACGCTGAGTTGGGGTGGGATATTCGGCAGTGGTGATGGGCACCACGCGCTCTAGCTTCAGCGGAAAGCCGATCGCCTCAGCTTCTTCAAAGATGGCAACCGCAAAGTCATACCAGCTTGTGATGCCGCTATTGGTAAAGTGATAGATACCGCTGGGAGCAACGGTTTTCAGAAAATGCGGTGAAAGGGCAGCGATCGCTCTGGCAATTTCACTAGACCAAGTAGGGGTGCCCACCTGATCGGCGACAACCCTCACCTCTGGGCGATCGGCTCCGAGCCGCAGCATGGTTTTAACAAAGTTGCCTTTGCCTTGAGAGCCGTAGACCCATGCCGTGCGCAAAATCGCGTAGCGGAAATCAGGAGATCGATCGCCTACTCGCCGAATTCCCTCTTCGCCTAGCAGCTTTGACTTGCCGTAAGCGCCGATCGGGTTGGGCGTATCGACCTCGCTGTAGGGCGTGTTTTTGCAGCCGTCAAACACATAGTCAGTCGAAATGTGGATCAGGCTAGCACCCAACTTTTGAGCGGTTTCTGCCATAACGGTAGGCGCTTCAGCATTGATAAACTTTGCCAAATCCATTTCCGTTTCTGCTTTATCGACTGCCGTAGAGGCTGCCGCATTCACGATCAGGTCAGGCTGGGCAGACTGAATGACTTGACGAATGCGATCGCTCTGAGTCAAGTCCAGTTCATCACGAGTGACGCTGATCAGCTCACCCAGGGGCATCAGCGTCGTTTGCAACTCTTGCCCGACTTGCCCTGCTCCTCCTATGAGTAAGATGCGACTCATTCTAATTCTCTCCGCTATTCAAACAATCATCATGTAGGGAGCCATCATGTAGGGCGCTATCATGCAGGGAGCCATCATGCAGGGAGCCATAGTGCCTATAGTTCCCGATTAGCAGTTCCCGATTAGCGCTGCTTTTCTTAACATCGCCACGCTCGCCTTCATCGGGTTTCGCGCTAGCTCGATGACTTACTCAAAGATATCAGCCGTTTCTAGGGGTTGACCTGCCTGATCTTTAGTTGTTAACACGGGTTCAGCCTCAAGCGGCCAGGCGATCGCCAATGCTGGATCGTTCCACAGCAGACAGCGCTCATGGGCGGGCGCGTAATAATCGGTTGTCTTATATAACACCTCTGTGCGATCGCACAGTGCCAGAAATCCGTGGGCAAACCCAGCTGGAACCCATAGCTGCTGCTTATTTTCAGCGCTCAACTCATAGCCGACCCACTGCCCAAACGTGGAAGAGTTTTTTCGTAAGTCTACGGCGACATCAAAGATAGCTCCTGACACTACGCGTACCAGCTTGCCTTGAGGCTGCTGAATCTGATAGTGCAAACCCCGCAGCACGTTATGCGTTGAGCAAGAGTGATTGTCTTGCACAAAGCGAACTTCTAGACCTGTCTTATCCCTAAAGAGTTGCTCGTTGAAGCTTTCAAAAAAGAAACCTCGATGATCTGAAAAAACACGGGGTTCAATGATTAAAACTTCAGAAATCTCAGTTGGGGTAATATTCATCGCAATCCTCTGTTTGATAGCAAACGAATTAACAACATAGATCCCTTGAAATAGATCCTTCCAAACTCGTCAGGCTGTCAGATTATCAAGCTTCAGATTATCAGGCTTCAGATTATCAGGCTATTTAAGGTGGGCAAGTCGTCAAACTCAGCCGAGTCTCAGACATCCTAGCCAATCTCTCAACTACATTACCTAGTAAAGAGCAAAGCTTTTATTCAGCCTTTATATTTATTCCAGTATTGTTGTAGAGGCTGTAAAGCCCATAATTAGAGTTTCGGTGCATTCACGGGATCGCGCTCTGTGCGAACCCACTTTGTTTGTGGACGGACGAGAAACGCAAAATAGAGCGGAATTTTCCAGAGGACGTAGAGCGGAACGGCTAGCAAAGCCTGAATCGGTAGATCAGCGCGACCATACCTTGCCCAAGCGACTAGAATTGCCATCAACAGCAAGATGCCTTCGCCTCCCAAAACTAGGGCAGGTATCCAGGTAATTTCTAGAAAACCTGCTATGGCAGTTAGGCTAGCGACTCCAAGCCAGAGCATGACCAAGAGAGAGAGCGGCGGCACGGATAAATCAAGGGCGATCGCCAATACATCTAGCCGTCTTTGTTGAAGCGCAAGTTTAACCAAGGGCGGCACCTGGGTCAGCAACGTTTGCAGGTGTCCATGCTCCCAGCGTGTTCTCTGGCTAGTGGCGGCTTTGTCTTGCTGAGGCAGCAGCCCTGTGACTCTCGCCTCTCCGCAAAATAGAGGAGGATTTCCTGCGATCGCCAAATCAATCCCAAGCTGCATATCTTCGACAATGTTGCCGCTGGCTAGATTCACGCCGCGCAAGAGCGCCCAGGGAAACGCCATGCCCGTGCCCGTCAGCAGACAGGGGAAACCCAGGCGATCGAGTCCCTTGGGGCGCACTAAATTTTTAACCAGGAAGGCAAGCGCTGACACCGCATCCTTGGGCTGAGGATGGGCAGGACGTTCCATCAGATAGAGCGCCTGAACTGGGCGATGGGTTGCCATTGCCCAATCTGCAATCTTTGCCAAACTGCCGGGTTGAACCACGCAATCAGCATCGGCGATCGTCACGACATCTGGCGGATCTGCTGCCGAAGCCAAATAGTTCATGCCGTAGTCGAGGGCATAGCCTTTGCCCCGGCGATCGGCATCTTGACGCTCAATCACAATCGCCCCAGTTGATCGGGCAATCTCTGCGGTGTTATCAGTGCAGTTATCGGCAATCACCACGAGGCGATCGCGCTCTGTTAACTGCGCCATCAGTCCCGCTAAGACAGGCTGAATTCCGGCAGCCTCATTGTGGGCTGGAACTAGGATAGCGGTTTTGGGATGAGAGATGGGGCTGACCGTTTGACGACGGCTGGGGAGCAGAGCCGCAAGGCATTCCACAAATAGGACGGCGATCGGGATGAGGAGTAAGAAGGCGATCGCTAGCAGCACGATCTGAGTTAGCAGGACTCCAGATGGATGGATTGACAAAACCTGATTCCTCGCTCAATTGGGGTAAGCAGCAGTATTGACTAGCATTCCCACAGGACGTGCAGTTTGAATATGCAATTAGATTGTCCTTTGACAGAGATTCGATCGGCTATACATTGGGCAAGCGATCGGGTGAATCTTCACAGAATAGTCTAAAGCTTCGTAAAGGCTTGTCGTTCGCAGACTTAACCGTTCGTAAGACTTGCCATCCGCAAGATTTAGCCGCAAAAAAAGACCTGGCAGGGGGCTGCCAGGTCGATTAATAAACGTCACTTATCTCTAACTAATGTATGTTGACCAAACCTTAGCGGACTTCACCTAACTGGCTCACCAGGTCGGTTCACCTGATGGAGTGAGGCAAAATGGGCACACTCCCTCTCTAGCGTTGCCTGATCGGGTGAGGCATTACTCAACACCTTCAATCCGGTCTTCCACTTCTTGATAGAGTTCACGCAGCTTATCTAGATTCTCTTCACTGGTCTCCCAGTAGCCGCGACCATTCACTTCTAGCAGCGTCGTCACAATTTTACGGAAAGAGTGAGGGTTAAGGTTCATCAGGCGATCGCGCATGGCTTCATCCTGAATAAAGGTGCTGTTGGCATCTTCGTAGATCCAGTTATCGACCGCACCCGCCGTTGCCGACCAGCCCATCGTATTCACCAGACGCTTCGAGAGTTCGCGTACGCCTTCGTAGCCGTGAGACAGCATCCCTTCATACCACTTGGGGTTGAGCATCTTCGTCCGGGCATCCAGCCGCACCGTTTCCGAGAGCGATCGCACTTGGGCATTTGCCGTCGTGGTATCGGCGATGAAAGATGCCGGAGTTTTGCCGTCGCCGCGTAGTTTGGAAACCACTTTAGTCGGGTCAGAATCGAAGTAGTGAGAGACATCGGTTAGAGAAATCTCGGACGAGTCGAGATTCTGGAACGTCACTTCTACGGTTTTCAATGCCGACTCGAAGATATCTCGTGACTGATCCATCATGCCGGGATTGTCAGAGTTGAACGAGAACGACTTACGCGCCAAGAACATATCCTGAAGCTCTGCCTCGCTTTCCCAAGTGCTGTTTTCTACCGCCAAGTTGACGTTAGACGAGTAGGAGCCAGAGGCGTTAGAGAAGACGCGAGTTGCAGCCTGACGCAGATTCACTCCCATCTCTTCGGCTTGCTTTAGTGCGTGCTTGCGGACAAAGTTCATTTCCAGCGGTTCATCGGCTTCGGCTGCCATTTTGACGGCGCGATCGAGCAGATTCATTTGGTTAATAAACAAGTCTCGGAACACGCCGGAGCAGTTGACTACCACATCTACACGGGGGCGACCCAGCTCTTCCAGGGAAATCAGCTCCACCTTGTTGACCCGACCTAGGGCATCCGCTACCGGACGTACGCCCACTAGCAACATCACCTGCGCCAGAGACTCGCCGTAGGTTTTGATGTTGTCCGTACCCCAGAGAACAAAGGCGATCGTCTCTGGATACTGCCCATTGTTTTCGGCACACTGACGCGCTAAGAGGCGATCGACCACAATCTGAGCCGACTGCACGGCGGCGGTTGTAGGAATCGACTGCGGATC
>CASBQM010000339.1 GCA_949127645.1 Synechococcales cyanobacterium PMM_0036 | reverse complement strand
GCGGTTGCCGTTTCGGTTTCAACCGGTTTACTTCGTCTCTACGCCCAACAACAGCAATCGATTCGGCTGCGTTAATCATAATAGATGTTTAGCATAATCAGCATCAATCATTATTATTATAATTGATAGATGACTTACCTCTGCGCAGATTAATGTCTTCGTCGTCGATAGTCCCAAGCGCCGCCTCACGGCGTGTCAGCATTGGAATGCGCCGAGGACCACTTCCACCACCTTGCTGACTTTTTGCCGGTGCGACATTGCGATCCGCACGGCCACGTTTACGACCGCGCGACTTAACGACATCCTCTTCTTCATCGACCACCGACGACGGCGCTGACGAATCTACAAATTCACGGCTCAAATACTTTTTCGATTTGGCCGTGCCTGTTCTAATGCAAATTTAAAAAAAAACAATAACAAAACAATTTTTATTCAAACAAACAAAACAACTTACTCTTCGTTGATGCCGACGTTTGACCACCTCCACCATCGCCAGTAACTTTTCGCAACTGCAACGGAATAAGTCTGATCTTCTTGGTAGACGGGCCGGCCTCGGCATTACCACCGCTTGCAATAGTATATTTTGTCGACGTATTACCCGACACGTGTGATGAAGTATGCACCCGTTGCGAGTCTGACAATACCGTCGAAGTAGACGACGCGCCAGTTTTAGAACCGCGCGCTCCTTCATCCTCGACATGCTCATTATCATCGTCGGTTTCGTTGCTGCGGGCTTTCGATGACCGTGCTGATCCTGTCGCCGGACGCGAAGTACTACCGATGTAACTAGCGACGGATTTTGACTTAATCGGCTCAAGCTGTGCGGCCGGAACCTTGCAACTTTTATGTTTGTGTTCGGTCGTAATTTTCAACAACACTTTCTTGTACGCTTGGTGGCCGGCGGCAAAAAACTGTTTACCGATCTGATGGCGCAATACAGCGTTCGTGTATCGCATTATACACGTCAGCGCGATCCAGTACATCGGCTCGTTTTGATCGTGGTCGCGAATCAGGGCTTCCAAAAACACATAATCGCTAAAGTAGAGCGGCGGCAAATGGAGGTCGTGTTTGAGGAAAACCTCGTTCATTGTTTTCAGCAGCTCCTCGTCTTTTTTCAGCAAGCGCTTTGATTTGTCGACCTTTGACAGCGCTTCGAGTTTATAATACAACTTGCGAAACTCTATTTCGTTTTCGCCCGTAAACAGCACCCGCATGCGAGGCCAGCACGCTTCCAACGGATATTTATTGCGGCCAAATAGTTCACGCACGGCATGCAGGCGCGCCATCAGCGATCCGAACGGGTTGTATTTACCATCGGGACCCGATTCTTTCCACTCCAACTTATAATGCCACGGCGTCGTACCCGAAGATGTCGGCATAACCTGCCACGAATACCGGCCATACACGGCCAGTTCGTTTCGGCGTAAAAACGAACTAACAAAATCTTTCGATTCGCGCACCGAGTATGAACCGAGTATCGGAATCTGGCGGCTAGTATTAGCGTTCTTGAATCGAACAATGTCGAGCACATTGATCATCGTAACACTCAGCACACGGCATAGGCAGCGACGGCTGCTCAATATAAAGTTAAACCAGAGATTGCCACCCATATTCACCGACTCCATAAAATTCCAGCCGCAGCTAAAGTTCATGTAAAGCGAGCCGGGCAATGTGACGACCATTTGACCGGCAGTTTGCTTCACCTGTACACGAAACCACAAAAAAAATAACATGGAAATACTATTATGCCAAATAATCCATTCATTATAACTTACAATACTATACGGAATGTTGTTACTCTCGAGCATACGGCGAACAAACACGATCGACTTGTGCAACAAAAATTTCGGGCATGCACGCTTGCATTCGGGGAAGAGGCGTTTTGCTAACCCTTCGACGGCATAATTATACGCCGGCGGTACGGTCAGCCACACTTTCGGCGCGCCCGCGACCAAATAGTTTATCGAATACATATAGAGATGATCGTGGTGCATGCCTTCACCCGTGAACTCGTCGCCGCAGTAGGCCATCGACTTAACGATGCCACCCAGATCGCCAACAGCGTTATGCGCCGTTTTCATGTTGGTCCACATGGTGTCAATAGCCGACTGCTCCAAGTTCGTAATCGCATCGGCTTCATACGGCGGTATGGCATGAATAGGCCGACGCGGTGTTGGCGTATTCGTACACACGCCGTCCACATCTTTTTGGCGCCTAACAAAGTCGGTGATATGACTCTGCAAATCGTCGAGGCTCGGCTGTGCACGCGGATATAATAACGAAACATTCTGATCGAACGAAAACACTCGCTGGTCGTCACGGTCGCATTGCTTTAAATAATGTTGTTCCCATATATCCACTAGCGAGTCGAGATGTTCTGCCATCGAAGTGTTCGGTGGGAGATTGTGCCAATTTGGTGGTGGCACAGTACGTTCGTTAGTACAATGTTCTTTAAACTCCTCATAAGTAAAAAATTGGCCAATCTTTCGATTTTGTGTAGCCAACATAGCAGCAGAAACATCAGGCAATCTGTCAGACTGATTACGATTCGTGCCGTCGTACTCGAAATCGTCAATGATGCGCAGCCGGTCGACCCATTGATTCCAGTATTCGAACGCCTCCTGACCCGAAACTCGGTCTAAATAATCCAATGATTGTCGATGATAATTCGGCGGTACGTTAATCACATTAATACCGGGCGCGCAGACCTTTTCGTTCGTGCCGAGCTTCTCGATAACGCGCGGCAAGTTGGCAAACTCGTCCATCTGTGTCGGCGAGTTGTCAAACGAAATAATGGGCACGGCCGGCCGCGCGTGCTTGTCAGCTGTCGGCATAAATTCTATGGTGAACGTCGGCTGATAATTGTTCACGTCAATGTCCAGACGATCGTAGAACCGCGGTGTGACATAGGCCGAGGAACCAACTTCAATCGGCTTGTAGCAATCGAACGTCGAATCGTCGGCATCCGCGGTATTATCATGAATATCACCCGGGAAATAATCGCGCTGTTTAAGATCATACGCATTATCATGGGCGTTATCGGGTACAACAAACGCGTCGCCAAATTCGCTATCACTATC
>CASBQM010000338.1 GCA_949127645.1 Synechococcales cyanobacterium PMM_0036 | reverse complement strand
TTTGGCGTTGCTGAATACAAGTATGAATTGTACTCATCCCTAACCCTTCTCCCTAAAAAGAAGGGTGCTAGACTTCTTGTTCCCTCCCCTTTTAGCAGGCTAGGGTGTAGCTTGCTTCCCGAAGAGTGGACGGTTCGGCAATTCATACCTAGATTCAGCAACACCTTAATTCTCTCTTGTAGCTGGCTGTCAGCATTCATCACCTCGAATTACTAGTGGTTAGCTCTCCTGATCCGTTCATCTTTACTCAGAACATTAGTCTGATTAATTTCGCAACCGCATCCCTCTAGTTGCAGCTTTCTAGCCCTATCTCCATAGCTGCAATAGTCATCAATTTTAGATTTGTTCTAATTCTTTAAGGATTAATCATGGCAACACTTGACCCAAAAGCTCATCAAACACAGGATTCTTTTGCAGCCGATAATCACGCGATCGATTCTTCTGACTCAGGTGATTTTGGACAGCGATCGAAAGGCTCTTCGCTACTAGAATCTGATCTGACCAACAGCTTGAATCAATCTTTTGGCGACAGTTCTAAAGTGAGTTCGGCGGAAGACGATCACGACCATGCACCTTTAACAAATGGTCAATCAACCCATGTTTCCCTAGACGGACTCAACTCTGTCAAGGCTTTTAGCTCCGGTCAGGTTGCGAAAGTAAAGACAGCGATCGATCTGGTGAACCAAGTAGGTGGCAATCTGGGCGATCTATTGAACCCAGGCGGTGGCAAAAATACGGTGACTGGTGCCCGTGGAAATGATATTATTTTTGGCGATGGGGGTGGATTCAACACCATCACAACTGGTGAAGGAAAAGATGCCGTTATTTTAGGTAAAGAAACTACTAACCGGATCTTTGACTTTGACCCCACGCAGGACAAGTTCGTTCTATCGGGTGGTCTGAAGATGAACGATATTATGATTGCTCAGGGTAAGAATCCGGGTAAAGGTGGGCTTGACCAGCCGACAGACAGCGTGAACAACGCGCTTATCATTGATAAAAACGGTGGTCATATTTTGGGTGCGTTGACTTTCACCAAGGCGGAAACTCTAACCACACAAAACTTCGCCGAGATTGATGATGCTAAAGTGATAGATTTTGTCAAAAACGATGCAGGGTTTGCAGAAGCGAATGGTCTCAAAACCCAGCAGGGCAATGGTCAAATCAACGGCACCACTCAAGACGATAAGCTAGTCGGCGGCGCGGGAGATGATTTCCTTTACCTGGGTGATGACAGCTTCAGCGTTACGCCTGTCAAAGCGACTTCAGGTGCGAATGAATTTCCGTTCAAAAATGATAGCCCTGGCACAACTGATCTCAATGCTGAGCTAAAGGCAGGTGTACTTCGCATCAACGGAACCTACCAAGACTTTGATGCCGCACCTCTGTTTAGCCAAGGCGAGACTGTCATTGATCCTAAAGCCACCATTCTGAATGGCTCCGACCCCGTATCGCTGATTAACGGTTTCTTGAAAGTTCCCCAAGATGTAGAAGGCAACAAAATTTCTGGAACTCACCTACACTTTAGCCCCTCAGGTGACGATCGCGGTAACTTTGCAGATGCCACTGTTGTGCGGTATCTAACCAATACCCCGACTGATGCTAAATCGGGTACAGTCACAGGCGAGTTTGAGCTGACTCCAGAGGAGCAGGCTGCATTCTTGGCAGGTAACTTATATACAAACCTGCATACGAATATTGATACCGACGGCGATGGGAAAGCTGGCTTCCCAACTGGGGAAAATCGGGTCAACTTCAACAAAAACGATATCCAGTTTGACACTTGATATAAGAATAACCATTGGGGTATCGCAGGTCGGTTGTCGTAAATAGATGCAAGAAGATACTGCTACACGCTGCAACCGACCCATCTACATCTGGGTAAAAATCTGGGTAAAAATCTGGGTAAAAAGATTTTAGGCTCACGATTGTTCAAGCGATCGCTACCCATATCCAAAAATCGCCTCTGCCTTGATCAGAATAGACTTGATCAGGATAGAGGCGATCGCCCTGCAAATTTAGAATGCGCCAATTATCAAAAACACTCAGGCTTATGGTGCAGACGGTTCTTCCGTTTCAGCTTTAATTGCAGCTTTAGTTGCAGGTTCTTCAGTTGCAGGAGCAGATTCCGCCTCAGTTTTTTCAACCACGACTTCAGTTTCAGGCACAGGTTCTTCAATTACAGGTTCTTTAGGTACTTCAGGTACAACTACTGGTTCTTCAACTACGGCAGCTTCGGCTACAGGTTCAGCGACAGATTCAGCCATAGCAGATTCAGCCACGGGTGTAGGCACAGCTTCAGGCGTAACGGCTTCTTCAACTACAGTAGGTTCGGTTACGGGTTCAGCTATGGGTTCAGCCACAGAGACTGCAACCGCTTTAGCGACTTCCACAACCTCTTCAGGTATCTCTACAGCCATCTCTACAGGCTCTTCCTGAGGTTCAACGATCGGTTCTGAAACCACGGGCGGCTTAGCTTTAGAAGGTCGGGGTCCCCGCATTAAAGCCATGGCAGCGGGGGGTTTGCTCGCGCCTTCTTCATCTCTTCGGCGGTCGCCCTTCCCTTTGCCTTTACTGCGATCTCCATCTCGATCGTTGTCACGACTAGCAGTACGGTCTCTGTTAGGATCTTTGTTGGGCATCGGCACAACTCTCTTAGGAGGTGCTTCAGACGGCTCTTGGATCGCAGGTGCCGCCGCTGTTTCAGTTGTTTCGGATGTTTCAGCCACTGTCTGCCGTTCAGACTTCTTAATTGGACGCTCTACCATATCTTTTTCTCCTAACAGACTAATCTGCTGTCAATCAATATTGCCAACCTGTTGCGATCGTAACAACCCAGTATTCAAGCCAAATATTTTATAGATGTCATATAAATTAGACAACTTGCTTGCCCAATTCTTGCTGAACTATCCAATTAATTTTATTTGTCAAGCCTCATTGAGTATCGATACCCTGAATGATGATCGCATAAAAATGTGAAGATATTTAAATTTTTTACGTAATAGCTGCTGTCAATCGTTCTTCAGAGCGCAGTCTTCAAAGATATCTGCGTTCGTAAAGATTCATTTCACGTCTCATTAACAGTACCTAAAGTATCTGCGATCACTTAAAGTGTGGAGTCAGAAAATTTCCTGGGTTTAAAGCGCCTCTCCCAAAGCGAGAAAGGGGTTAGGGTGAGGGCAGTTTGAGTTTTGTCAGTCAACCAGGGAGAACGAGCTTTATGATTTCAGGCTCCTGCCCTCTCTGCTTACCAGAGAGAATTAGGGGATAAGGAGCCAAAATCTGTTAGTTGGCAGCGTGTAGTCTCCAAAGAGCATTTCATCGAAGCTTTAAGACAAAGCGATCGCTTTCTTTATCAAACTTGTGATTAGCTAATGATGAGCGCCTTCGGGTGTCTACCATCATTTGCAAGAGTTAAGATCTATGAAAGGAAATACTATTTTTCTCATCACCTTTATTGCAGGTGTGGTGCTGCTCGTGGGTCATGCCCAATCTCGGTTTGATATTTGCAAGCAGCAGCACCAAAAGACGATCGAGTGCGTATTTGAGTTTGAATGACTTTTATAAACTGATTTGGGTAGATTTGCCTGTTAGAACGATCGACGTAGGCAGCTTGGGCAATATGGAACTGCTCCCCAACGTAGCTTAGTGAATCCGCTAAATGGGTTTGCCAGTATTCCCAGCGATGAGATCCTGGAAACTCGTGCAGCACATTGCTAACGCCAAAACGATCGAGCATTTGGTGGAACACGACGTTGGGCATTAGGTAAGTTTCGTCTGATGTGCCCACATCTGGGTAGATCCGTAGCTTTTTCAACTGACTCTCTGGCAAAGTTTGGATGAAGGCAAGTGGGCTATTGTCGGCACTGCTTTTATCAATAAAATAGCCACTGTGAGAGAACAATATTGAGAAATGATCAAGATGATGTAAACCCACATTAACAGCACCCCATGCGCCTGAAGATAACCCTCCGATCGCCCAAAAGTCGGGTGTTGGCAGAGTTCGATAGCGACATTGAACCAACTTAACTAGCTCATCGCCAATCGCTGTCGAAATATCACCATTTTCTCCGTCAATATACTGCGGGTTCCAGTAGGGGCTAGATCCGCGTTTATCGTTGCATCAGGCATAATCACGATGCTAGGCGGCAACTTCTCCTCTTGATAAAGCCGTTCCAGCATTACTGCGGCACTGCCTTTCTCTAGCCAATCGCTAGCTTGACCATGTCCACCATGCAACATGAAAATTACAGGGTAATGCTGGTTGGGATGCTGGTCGTATCCAGGGGGTAAGACTAAGCCATAAGTGCGATCGCTCTCCATAACTGCACTTGAGTAAATGACATACTCACCCCTAACAAATTCGGTAGACGTGGCAGTATACACAATATTAGAGAATGTTTATAAATAAAACCTTAAGAAGGAAGGGTAGGAGGAGAAACTGCGGCAGATCTAGAAGAATCGGATTGGTCTAAGGATTCTCAGCCATGCCACAACCGTTCTACCCTAGCGATTTGAGTGATGCCGAATGGGAGAAGATTGCCCCCTTGCTCCCCCCTGAAAAAGCGTTAGGCAATAAGCGGAGTGTGAATTTCCGTGAGGTGGTTAATGCCATCTTTTACCGAGCCGATAATGGCATCAAGTGGCGAGCGATGCCGGCTGATTTTCCAGCTTGGGAGACCGTGTATAGCTACTACCGAAAATGGCTGAAACAAGGGATTTGGGAGGCAATCAATGGAGCATTGCTCCAAGAGGTGCGACAACAATCGGGACGCCATAAGCAACCGAGCCTGGGATTGATCGATAGCCAATCCGTCAAACAGGCTCAAAAAGGGGGGGAAGAAATTGGCGTTGACGGCAACAAAAAGGTGAAAGGACGCAAACGTCATTGGGGGGTCGATGTCATGGGGTGGGTGCTGGGATGTTTTGTCGGACCTGCTAATCAAGCCGATGTCAAAGCCGCTCCCGCCGCCTTAGTGCCAGCATTAGAGACTTATGACCGCTTAGAGAAGGTGCTCGGTGACTACAGCTATCAAAGTGAAACCTTGGCACAGCAGGTGAAAGAGGCTTATGGGTGTGTTTTAGAAGTCGTTGAGCGGCAGGGAAAAGGGTTCGTTCCAGAGGCGTTTCGATGGGTGGTAGAGCGGACTTTTGCTTGGCTTGATAATGCTAGAGTTCTCTGCCGGGACTATGAGAAGTTACCGGAGAATCACGAAGGGATGATTTATGTGGTGTACGCCTTTGGCGGAGCGAAGCTCTAGATTTGTTTAATGCTTCGTCGTCTTTGCAATAACCGCAGAACAAGACAAAAAGCTACAGCTTAATGTTTTGTTTATAAACATTCTCTTAATCAAGACTTTTCTCAAGGACTGGCAGATTAAAAATCAGCGTGAGAACAAAGGACAATATTCAGGGAGCCTGATGCTGCTCCGCTCGATTGAACTCATCTGGAAGCCCAAGAAAATCATTGAGCCGATTCCGATTGAGTGTTGCTCTGATTACGAGATGTTCCAGCAATATTTAGGAAAAGGATTCTGGAATGAATGTAAACTTTCGATACATTGGACATATGATTCTGATTCTCTGACTAAACAAGGCTCGGAAAAAGTTCGTCAGCGCAAGTTAGATCCACAATTGAAGAAGTTTGAGGAGAAGCAAAAAAAGTTGGAGAAGAAGCAAGATCTGTTGAGCAGGTTAGAACAAGAAGTACCAGAATTGTCCAGAACTGAAGATCAGACTAAAAGGATAGAGAGTATGAGAGCGCAAATTCAGACAATTCAAGAAGATCTTTCCAAACCTCGTCCTAAACTAGACTGTCTTCAGGGCACTAAATTATTCAACCGTCCCGATCGCCCACTTTATGAAGGCGTTTCCAATATTTTTGTCGGTGTTTTCCTGGATCTCGACAAACACTTAGTGGTCACGGTCGTGGATGCAATGCAACGCAAAGTTCTTGCAATTCGAAATGCTCGCAGCGTTTCAAAGCGCCAATTCAAATCTGAAGTGCATCACCTAGAAGGTTGCCCCGGAGGGACTCATAGGGATAGTCTGATGTTTACGACAACAAAGGACACCCCCTATGAGCTACTCTCAGCTTACCGCTTCTGAACGACATCGGTTCTACGAACTGAGAACAACAACAGATTTATCAATACGGGCGATTTTCCTTCGGGAAGGCTTTGCCAACGCCTTAGAATTAGGACGAAATCAGAGCACTTTATCTCGAGAATGGGCACGCAACCAAAGCCGTGAAAAAGACTACTTACCTGAGCTTGCGCAACAGAAAATGCAAGAGCGACGGAGTCAGTCAAAATCAGCGTTTAGCAGTGTATCGGAGATCTGTATTGCTGAAATTAAAGAGCGGTTGAAACAGTACCATAGTCCCGAGCAAATTGCCGGACGACTGAAACGTCAGGGGCAGGCATCGATCAGTTATGAGACGATCTACCGGATGATCTATGCAGACCATCAAGGATTGAGAGCGTATCAGCAGTATTTAGGGAAAGGACGAGGGAAACGCCGCAAGCGAGGAGGGGTGAATGTTAATCGGGGCAAGATTCCAGGGCGAGTGGGGATTGAGAATCGTCCCGCGATTGCCGATGCCAAGATTGAGATCAGACATCAGCGCAAAATACCGTGACGGCTGACACTATTTTAGGGTGGTTATTTTTCTC
>CASBQM010000337.1 GCA_949127645.1 Synechococcales cyanobacterium PMM_0036 | reverse complement strand
CCACCTACTACCGCGAACGTCAAGCCTGTCTACTGTTCCATTTAGGCATCTGGTGGCGACGCTATGCGCGGATGCATCGGGCAGAGTATCGCATGGCATTGTTGGAAGCAAAGCGACATTTTCAAGCCTGTTTGGCAATCTTTCGAGAAGATGACAGACCGGATCTGATTGCGCGATTCATTACGGCGCTGGGGCAAACCCTGCAAAAGCTGGAGGACTGGCAAGAGCTAGAGGCGATCGCTCGAACCGGACTTAATCTCCATGAGCAGTTTGCCGATCCGCTGCGTCTGGCTCAAGACTACGGCTTTTTGGCAGAAGTGGCGTTGGCGCGATCGCATGACTTGCCGGATCAAGACTTATTTGATCAAAACCTAGCTGATCAAAACCCGGTGGCTCAAGCACCCGATCAAAGTTCGCTCCGGGCGATCGCTAACTGGACAGAAGCCAAAGCCTATGCAGAAAAAGCGCTGGAAATTCTGGATCAGGCGGAGCAAGCCGTAGGAAGAATCCTGACCCAACCATCTTTGTCGTTGACAGTTGGGCAAGATTCACAGGAAGGAAGTTACAGAACTTTACCAAAACCAGCCCAGCAAGCTGTAGCCAATAATACAAGCGGCATTCGAGAAGAAGATGGGCTGGCATTGGCAGAAGCGGTTCATCGCGGCTGGTATTTGCTTCTACTGTCTCGATCGCTGGCAAAATTGGGCGATCGATCGGCGGCGATCGGGCATTTGGAGGCGGCGCGAGGCGATGCTAGCCCTCAAGCTGACCCCACGCTATACATCCATATTTTGCAGGCATTACAGTCGCTTTACTTTGATCAGGCACGCTACCTGGATGCGTTCCAAATGAAGCAGCAGCAGCGAATCGTCAAGCAGCAGTACGGCTTTACGGCGTTTGTGGGGGCGAGTCGGCTAGAGCCTCGGCAGATTGCGAATCACGGCGAACTAGCGCCCTCGGTGGTAGAAGCCGTGGTGATTCAAGAAATTGCGGCTTCGGGTCGCCAGACAGATGTGAATCGGCTGGTGGCGCGAGTCAGCCTGCCTAGAGATAAACTCACCGTGATTCATGGCGCTTCGGGCGTGGGCAAAAGCTCGATTATTGCAGTCGGGCTAATCCCGGCGCTTAGGCAAAAGCAGACGATCGAGGCGCGGCAAATTCTCCCGGTGCTGGTATCGGTCTACAACGGTTGGGTGAACAGCCTGGAACGCGCTATGGTGCAAGAACTAGAGAGATTAGGTGAAGCCTCTTCTCTAGCAGGTGCAGTCTCTACCGCCGCGCCCCAGCCGCCTACACCGCCCTCTCTAATCCGCCAACTTCAGCGCAATTCCGATCGCAATTTTTATACCGTTCTGATTTTTGACCAGTTTGAAGAATTTTTCTTCGCCTATCCAGAAGTGCAGCAGCGGCGATCGTTTTACCTGTTTCTCAAAGAATGCCTCAACATTCCTTACGTGAAGGTGATGCTGTCGCTACGAGAAGATTATCTGCACTATTTGCTAGAAATCGATCGCATTGCCGACCTAGAGGTGATTAATCATGACATTCTTAGTAAGCAAATTCGCTATCCCCTGGGCGACTTTAACCCCAGAGATGCTCGGACTGTCATTCGGAGCCTGACTGCCCGATCGCAGTTTTCCCTAGAAGAGGTGCTGGTGAATCGGCTAGTGGATGACCTAGCCGGACAGTTGGGGGGAGTGCGACCGATTGAGCTACAGGTGGTGGGGGCACAGCTACAGGACGAAGGCATCACGACCTTGGAGCAGTACGAGAAATTGGGCGACTTTCCCAAAGAAGCTCTGGTACAGCGGTCGCTAGAGGCGGTAATTAAAGACTGTGGCGCACCCAATGAGGCGATCGCTCAAGTGGTGCTGTTTCTGTTGACGACCAAAGAAGAAACCCGTCCGCTCAAAACTCAGACCGAGCTTGCTGAAGAGCTAACCCTGGCAAATATTCCCCACACGCAGGAACAGCTCGAGCTGGTGCTAGAAATTTTGGTGGGTTCTGGGCTAGTGCTAAAAATTCCTGAAGATCCGGCTCCTCTGCATCAGCTCGTGCACGACTATCTGGTGCGATTCATCCGCGATCCGCGAGAATCGGACTCAGATTTGCGGGTGCAGCTCACCGCTACTCAGGTCGAGATGGCATCGTTGCAGGCACAGCGCGATCGCCTCACTGCCGCCAATCGCAACCTCGACGAAGCCAACCAAAGGCTTGATCAGACCAATCAAAACTTGGGCAAAGCCAATCAAGAGCTGGGTCAAACCCGGCAGCAGGAGCGGCGGATCAGAAACCGTACGGCGATGGCTTCGGGAGCATTGCTGATCGTCGCCACCGTTTTATCTACCGTTCTAGTTCGCAATGCCGAGCAGGATACTACCCTTGCCCGGAAAAAGTTAGATGAAGCGAGTCGAGAAACTGAGGTTGCTTATAGAGGGCGACAGGAGGCGCAGAGACAGGCAGCCGCCGCAAGCGATCGCCTCAAGACCGCCAATCTTCAGCGCCGTACTGCCCAAACTGAAGTAGCGCGCGCCAGACAACAGCTCAGTACAGCCCAAACTTACCTGAAGCAGCTTCAGCAGGGAGCCGCCCAAACAGCCACCGCACGACAGCAAGCTGAAAGACGGGTTGCCGAAGCCGAGGCTAAACTCAGTCAGGCTGAAAGTCAGCTTGATCAGGCAAATGCAGCGGTCAAAATAGCGCAAGTTGAGCAGCAGCGGGCGATCGTGGCGCAGCAGGAAGCCTCAGCAGGCACACAGTTAGAACGAGACGGGACGGCGGCTCTCCAGCAGTTTCAATTTTCTCAACTTGAGGCTTTGGTGGCAGCCGTGAAAGCTGGGAAAGCCCTGAAGGCGATCGTCCAGCCTACTTCTGCCCCTGGCCGTCCGCTAGATCAGTATCCGGCAATTAGTCCCCTGTTAGCATTGCAGACTCTTGTCGACAATATCCGCGAACGGGTGCAGGTCGGCGGTAATCAAGGCAAAATTCAGACCGTGCAGTTTAGTCCAGAGGGCGATCGCTTCCTCGCAGCCGGAACAACGGGCGTGTCTCAATGGGATTTGCAGGGAAATGCCTTGGGGGCGGCGATCGCGGCAGATTCCAGCGGCATTCGAGACGCGCAGTTTAGCCCGGATGGACAGGTGATTGCCACCCGCGCCGCCAATGGCAGTGTTCGCCTTATGGATTTGCAGGGCAACGCTACGATGCTGAGTGCCCGTCCTATTACCAGTTTACAATTCAGCTCTGACGGAAAGATTATTACGGTAGATGCCGATAATACTATTCAGATTTGGATGCAGGGAGAGGCGATCGCCACCTTACCCCAGCCCGAAGGGATCGTCAGCCTTCAGATTAGCCCTGATGCCCAGCGACTTGCCATATTGGGAGACAGCGGCAGGGTCAGGCTGCTGGATCT
>CASBQM010000336.1 GCA_949127645.1 Synechococcales cyanobacterium PMM_0036 | reverse complement strand
TCGTTTGTGTTGCACCCGTCCGCACAATCGTTCGTCGTGAAGAAGAAGTTCTTTTGATTCGTCGCGTCAGAAAGGTTGAAGAAGTGGATGCAGGTCCTGCTTGCCCCATCATTCGCTCTAACTAAAGTCCTAGATTCAAACTCCCAAAAGCATCATGTATAACAAGTCTGATGGTTCAATCATTCCTGTCGATATCGAAGCACTGAGCTTTGATAGCTTTGAGCGCGATCGCAACCGCGACATCGTTTGTGTTGCACCCGTCCGCACGATCGTTCGTCGTGAAGAAGAAATTCTTCTGATTCGTCGCGTCAGAAAGGTTGAGGAAGTAGATGCAGCTCCTGCTTGCCCCGTTGTGAATGCATCATCTGCAAACACATCGACAGCTCCAGTTTATGAACCGGAAAAAAAAGTCGAAACTGCTTACTAGACAGCTCATTAGATGGGCAGAGTAACGCTATTTCAGAGGCGCAAAGAGTTGAAGGATGTGCGATCGCAGATCTAAGGGTGCATAGCGAGAGAAACTGTTGCTTGCTTGAGCCTGAAGCGGTAAAGAAGCTTCAAGACGAAGTCTCAGTGTCCATGGTCTTAAAGCCTGGAACTTACATCCTTAGGATTGAGAGCGGTACATTTAGTTCTGGATCAAACTCTGATGAAGGGGGAGAACCGATCGTACTACTCTGGATTTACGGAGGTAAGATTATCAACCAGAAGACCAATGTTGAGGTGCAAACAACTTGGTCATCCCTAAACGGTTATGATGACATGCTCACCTTAAATGTCTTAGAGGCATCAACTCTTTGTGCTTTCTTCTTTGATACTCGTCTTAACAGTATTCGCTTAGATGGTAGCGAGAGCGAGGTAACTTTAACCGCTGTGCAAACTTAGCGCAACTCGTATGATTCTGAAGTATTTCTCTATCATGTGTTGTGGTGATATCTAAATCAAATTAAGCTCTTAATCTAACCCTAGAGCAGCGAGTATCATGAGCCAGTTAGCGACCCTGCCACTCTCTGGTAGGGTTTAATTTTAATGAGGTATAGCTGTCGCCAGTTTGCTTAGGACATTTATGGTGGGGCGAGAAGCGCCCCACCATAAATGTCCCCGTCCTAACCGCCTCGGCGGTTGCTATATGAAGGCGATTTGAGTTTTGTCAGTCAGGGAGTGATGGTATTTTGAAGTTACTGTTGCCAATCATGTTGATTGGATTGGGGCTAGTTATGCTGATTGGATTATGGCGATGGTGGCGGCAAAAAAAGTCATCAATACAGCTATCGGTAGAAGAGCTAGCCTCAAAGGCAGGATCTACTAGTGCGGAAGAGAGTACACAAGTAACAGTAGCATCTGAACAGACAGCGGTAGCATCCGAGGAAACTATGACGATCGAAGAATCTCAGATAATCTCGTCTCCAGATGCAGAAGAATCGCAGCCAGAGATCTCTACAGGATCGGAGGAACTGATCGAACAGCAGGTTAATCCTTTTGCCGCCGATGATTTAGTGCGATCGATGTATACAACTATGGAAGAAACTCAAGAGAGTCAATCACCTAGTTTACTTCGTGCCGCCATTGAAAATTATTTGCTAAAGACGTACTCTTGGCAAATGACTCCAGAGGCGATCGACCGAGATTTCCGCGAGATCTTGTTCAGATCGGAAGTTAGCGCCCTAGAAACTGCTGAAAATCAAGCTAGTGAAGATGAAATGGTGCTATCGCAACTCGATCGCGCTTATTTTGTGGAGCAATTAACCTCGCGGGGAGTGTTTACCCAGGATACTATTCAAGTCATCGCCGATCGCCTGGAAGCCATTCGTTGGGAGGTCGTGTCGGCTGCACATGAGGCAGAAGAACATCATATTGCCTTGGATCTCAGACAGCAGATTGAAACTTACCTCATTTCAACTCCCAAAGATCAGTTTTTCTGTGATGGTATTCTGCCTGCCTTCAAGTCAATTTTGGAAGATAAAGCTGTTGATTATAAAACTTTGAGTCAGCGCCTTGCACCCTACGATCGAGAGGCGCTACGACAAATCTTAATACAGCGCTTGACTCATTTAAGAAACATTACCCATGAGGAATTAGAACTAGTTCTAGATGCGCTGGGCACTACCCGCGATCGCGTACTGTCAGAATCGCAATCTTCACTCGAATCGCCTTTGCCGTTAGTTAATGAACAGCCTCAAGAGCCAGAATTTGAGGAATTAGAAATTGAACCAGAGTTTGAGGAATTAGAAACTGAAATAGAATCTAAAGAACTGGCAGCAGCGTCTCTTCCAACACGACCTCCTCAGGCAGAACCCCTTCAGGCATCTGCGGCAAATGCTCTCTACTGGACAACCTGGGATCAAGTTAAAGTCAACCCTACCAAAACAGCCGCAGTCTCTAATCAAGAGCAAAATGCTGCTGCTTTAACCTGGATGACTTGGGATGAACTAAGTCGGCAAGATAGCGCGGCTTCCGATCGCTCAACCCCTGACCCGTCTGACTTTCCCGCTCAGCCTGATTCTCCTGACCAACCTGACTCTTCTGACCGACCAGGCTTTCCTGACCAGCCTGACTCTATTGACGACCAATCGTAAGCCTCTTTCTCTAGACGGGTCCAAGACTGAGGGGTGGCTATTATCAGCCTATGATGGCGATCGTCCCCTCTCTCCCAAAAGCTCTACATCTAGCTCATACGGTAAACCCATCCAAACGGTGTAACAGCCGTACAGCAGAACTGGCAGCCTTCGGAAAACGCTAAAAAAAGTGGAGTAATCTCATCTATCGTCTTTAAGGAGGGTACAGCAGAATGAACGAGTAAGAAGT
>CASBQM010000335.1 GCA_949127645.1 Synechococcales cyanobacterium PMM_0036 | reverse complement strand
TGGCAAACCAGCGCCTAGTGGCGAAAACGAAAAGCTCAACTTGAAGTAGAAAATGATGACTTACTGCTCCTGATAATTCCACAATAAGCCACTGTCGACGAAGAAGGTTGACCCCGTGGAGCATAATGTCAACTGGATGGTTCAATTGAACGGCTGTATCTCCGATGAGCAATAGGTGCCGTAGAGGTAGCTCTAGTCGAAGAGGATCGGTAATCTTGAAACTAGCCCAATTTTCTGGAATAGCAGCCACTTCCACGTTGGGTGGCTTATTGTGAGCAAGGTAGGCAATCTCGGCTAAATACTCGCGCCAATCTGCCCAAAACTCAATAAAGCTGAGGCGCTCACCTGTAGTTCGGCATCGTTCAAGAATTTCACCAATTTCCGAGGAATTTGGCTTGTCTTCTTCGCCATACATCCATGTGTCATGGCAGTGCAAGGTTAACCCAAGACAGAGAATTCTTTTTTCGTCATCTGACAGCAAAAAGGCTGAACCTAGGAAAGGCAGTAGGTTCCAGACAATCAACAACCCATTGAGAATACACACCGCCAAGCTTAGCTCTTCCATTGGACAGTTTATGCTGTCAAAATCTGACAACTTATGGTTACAGTCACAAAAAGGTTTCCAGTTTCCCCTTTAATTTGGAAATTCTGTTTGAGCAATCCTGAGCCGCAAGTTTCTATGGCAGAAGTGAACTATGGCAGAAGTGAACTATGGCAGAAGCAAACAAGAGCGAACGAGAAAAGATGCTGGCAGGAGAGCTATATCTCGCCGATGATCCAGATCTGTATGCTGAGGCTGTGCGAGCCAGACGGCTTTTACGGCAATACCGCGAAGCCGTTGAGGGAGATTGGGACATCCGCGAAGCCCTCCTTCGAGAGCTGTTTGCCTCTGTTGGCGTGCGACCCCGAATCATTCCGCCATTTCACTGCGACTATGGCAGCAATATTGTGATGGGCGATCGCTTTTACATGAACTACGGCGGCGTAATTCTAGACTGTAACCGGGTGGAGATTGGTGATGATGTTCTCTGTGCGCCCTACGTGCAAATCTACACGGCGCATCATCCTACTGACCCAGCCACCCGCCTCACGGGGGCAGAGTTAGCCTCTCCAATTCGCATCGGCAACAATGTCTGGATTGGGGGTAGCGCGATTATTTGTCCGGGGGTGACGATCGGCGAGAATACGACGATCGGCGCGGGTAGCGTCGTCATTAAGGATATTCCCGCCAACGTGATTGCGGTGGGCAATCCCTGTCGAGTGGTGCGATCGGTTACGCCGCCTGAAGGCTAAACGAAGGTAAACCCTTTGAAGCGGGCTAGCGTATTCTCAACTACGCCTATTAGCTCCGGCTTGGTCTGCCCTTGAGTGAGCGTAATTAAGGTGCTTGCGCCTGACTTTTTCAACGCGTAATCTGCAGCTTTGCCCTTGAGCTGGATGCGATCGCCTTCACCTAAATTAAAATCTTTGAGAATGGCATAGTCAGCAGCACCGGATTGGGTAGGCTTCAGATCACTGTAAAACGCGGCAGTTTTGCTGCCCAACACAAACGTATCTCGTCCTGCACCCCCTATCAGTTCGTCAACTTCTCCGACACCTGGGCGTTTTGCTGCCATATCTACTCCCACTAGCACATCGTTGCCTGTGCCGCCGTTGAGTTTGTCGCTCCCGGCACCCCCCTCAAGGCGATCGTTCCCCGCTTCGGTGGCAGACATTTGGCTAGCAGCACTGCCTGCGATCACATTTTGAGCTGTGAACTCTCCTAGCACATCATCTCCGGTGCCTCCTGTGAGCAAGTCATTGCCCTCTCCACCGCTGAGTCGATCGTTGCCCTCTTCGCCGTCTAGTTGGTCATTGCCTGCATCTGCTCCGGCTAGCGTGATGGTGACGGTCGGATCGGCTGCTAATTTGTAGCTGAGTTGGTAAGCGCCCAGGCAATCCACTCCAGACCCGCCGCTGAGGCGATCGCTGCCCTCGCCACCGCTCAGGTAGTCATCGCCACTGCCGCCGTCAATCTCGTCATCACCGGCTTCCGAGCCGCTTAAGGTATAGGAACTGGCGGGGTTGGAGGTTGAAATATAGCTAAAGTCGTAGGCTCCCAGAATATCGCTGCCGCCACCGCCTAGGAGACGATCGCTGCCCTCGCCACCGCTGATCATGTCGTTGCCGTCGCCGCCGTCTAGTAGATCGTTCCCCGGCTCAGTTAAGTAAGAGGTGAAAGCCTCATCGACCTTTAGCCCCGAACCGCTGACTTGTCCCAAAAAATCGTTGCCTGCTCCGCCTAGCAGCGTGTCATTGCCAATGTTGCCCACTGCCAAATCATTGCCGTCCCCTAAATCCATGCGATCGTCGCCATCCATGCCAAAGATGACATCGTTACCGCCATAGCCGTAGATCACATCATTTAGCGCATTAAAGTTGCTATCGCCATATAAAATATCTCGGCTTGGAGTACCAAAGCGGTCTGTCATGTAGTCACCCGTTGATTTCGCCATTAATGCTTAGCTCACAGCACAGCAAGGGGTAGCGAACATATTTTCAATGAATGCCATCCCTTGCGCCTGACAAGAGCCTAACGTTTTTAGTTTGAGGTGGCTACTACAAACCGTATCCTTGCGTCACAAATGGTGCAATAGTCCGAATATTTTTGAGAGGGCTTGCCTCTGGTTGACTCGAGGTAAACCCTTTGTACAAACCCCGTGCAAAATTTACTGGTTCCATCAAGATTTATGAATCTTGACATTCACGGTCGCAAGCTTTAAGAAAGTCGCTCATAACAAAGCATATAAAACTAAAGCATTTGAAAAGCTTGAACCATTGAGAAATTAGGCAGTCCTGCTGAAGGCAAGCGATCGCCTTTAGGTGGATTGGGTCGATCGCCTGATTTACCGGGGGAGACAGCCTGAGATTTCTTTACGTTTTGAAACATTTTCAACCTTTTCATTAAATTAGGAAATGCTGTGTAATGGTTTTTGAACCAGCTTCGCGCTTAGGGGTCAGCCTGTTTGATGAAACCCTCCCATTAAATGGGTGCCCGGTCGCTCGCAAGAAGCAGCAGAAACAATCATTCGGGCAGTCTATTGCCAGGTGTTAGGCAATGCCTACGTCATGGAAAGCGAAAAGCTTGTCGTGCCCGAGTCTCAGTTCAAGCGAGGCAAATATAGCGTCCGTGAGTTTGTCCGGGCAGTGGGTAAGTCTGAGCTTTACAGCTTTCGATTTTTCACAAGCTGCGCGCACTACATCGCGCTTTATCTCCTTTTTTCATCTCAACTTTAGATATAGGGAATTTACCTCTATGGCGCTTTGGTATAAAAACGGAAGCAATTGAACTGTTCTAGACACGTTGCTTAAGTAGTTAGACAAAATTAATTACATATTCTCCTCCAAATCCCCTGAGTATTCTCTCCACAGAGTCCACTAAGCTTTGCCAGTTGCGATAAGCACTGACCTCCAGCCATTCGTACTTG
>CASBQM010000334.1 GCA_949127645.1 Synechococcales cyanobacterium PMM_0036 | reverse complement strand
GATTCAGAGGTGCCGCGCTGAGTCTGCCGCTGCCGAACGATCGCAAAGCTGCCCGGAGCCAAAATTCGCAGACGGGGCGGTGGAACCTGAGACGATCGCACGGTGGCATAGGGATTATTAAACTCGCCCATCCAGTAATCAAACCGTTTTAGGAAAGCTTGCGGATCGCCCAGTGTCTCACCTGGTGACAGTTCAATGTTAATTAGATAAGCAGAGGGAAACGTATCGGCAGACAGCGTGATGCAAAAATCCTCTAGTTTCAAGCCAAATTCTTGCTGCAATGCCTGCAAGCTCTGAACTGCATGGAATTCCGTTGTTTTTTCGGTGGTGGAAGACAGCAGCCCCCCACGACGATGGCGGAAGATAATCATCGGCGTTTGCTCATAGAAGCCGATCACCTCAATCACATCGCCAATGTCATAGCGATAAAAGCCGCTGTAGCTGGTGACGAGAATGCGATAGCGATCGCCTACCTTCAGTTCTTCAGGCAGCAGCGTATTGGGATGCTCTGCCTCCCACTGGTCTTCGGGAATAAATTCATAAAAGCCGCTCTCTAACGACAAAATGCTGCCGTCGTCATTAAAGTCATGGCAAATTGCAAAGGTGCCCTCGGCAGTGCCGTAAACGCCGCCAAACTGAGGCGTGTCGCCAAAATAATCGGGGAAGCGTTCAAAATAAAAGTCTGAGGTGCCGCCCCGTGCCGTGCCCACAAAAGCCAGCTTTGACCACGCCCCTTGGGGGGTGAGTCTACCCTGCGATCGCAAAACCTGCCGCAATTCCTGAGCGCGTCTGGGGTGCGCCGACCACTGCCGCTCTAGACGGGCACGAGTCTCAGGGTCAAGGGTTAGCCAAGGGGCGATCGTTCCTCGCTCAATATCCTCAATTAGGTTTTCAGCGTATTGTTCTAGGTATTGACAGGTGCGCAAAACTAACATCGGGAAATTGGCGCTGATGCCTCGCATTTGGGGATTGCATAACGCAAACAGCAGACACACGTAATGGCGGCTGTGCATATCGGCAATCTCCATTGCCGTGAAAGGCTGGGCAAAAGTCTGTTCGCAGACGAAACGATTGATGCGGTAACTGCCCACCGTCACAGGTCCAAAATCAATCCCTGCCTCCGTCTTTCCCTGAATGCCGACAAAGTTAGTGGACAGGACTTTGCCGAATTCTAGGGGCATCGCTTTTCTAGAACCTGTGGAACGCGATCGCATTGCCTCTACCGCAAAGCCCAGGCTGATAGCGTTGGGTTTGCCTAGCGATCGGCTGAACCGATAGGTCACAGGCACCATCTTTTGCTTGCCTGTCGTGCCGCTCGTTAGATTGATGTAGACTACCGGATCAGCGGTCAGCACGTTTGGCTCACCCTCTGCCACTCGCTGCGTATATGGCTCATACTCGGCATAAGACCAGATCGGCACCTGCTCTCGAAACTGAGCGATCGTCCGAATCTCGCCCAAGCCAAACTTCTGCCCTAATTCTGTGCCCCGCTGAACTTGGAGCAGCTTTTGCAGAAATCGCTCTTGCACTGCCATCGGCTGACGCGTTTTGCGAACAAAATCATTTTTGGCATATTGGGCAAATGTAGCCATTGCCGACAGCAGTAAATTTGTCATCCAAAATTTCAATCCCTAATGTTCTAAAGCGTACGCAGTGTGCCAGCTTACCAAACCTGCCCTCACACCATCCACCCTCACACCATCCAGAGGAAGAGAGGAGCAAAAATTTGTCAGCCAATCTTTTGTCAGCCAATCTTTTGTCAGCTAATCTTTTGTCCCTCTGTTCAGACTCCCACCGTTCATAGTAAAGTGTCTCCCATTAGCAATTATTTACATAGTTGGGTTACATAGTTGGGTTATGTAGTTGAGCGAATCACAGATACGTAATTTGCCGATACGCACTGGCACGGTTGGATAATCTCAAAAAGTTAGGGCACTAACTGAATTACCCACGATTGCGTTACAGTATGGAACTTAGCCCTACGTGAAACCGTCAAGGTGCGAAACCATCAGGGTACGAAACCGTTAAGGGCACAGAGAGCAAACATCGATCGCGGAAGACCGCAGTAAATCTATCGGTAGCAGGCTACAGCATGGAATTGGCAACCGCACTCAGGGGGCAAACCGTCCAAAATAAAATCCGGGAGGTGGGTATCAACCCCAACTACTGGTATCCCGTGGGCTGGAGCGATCGCTTCCAGCCAAACAAAATTGTGCCTGTAGTAATTTGGCATCAGGCGATCGCTGTCTACCGCGATGCAAACGGCAACCTGCACGCTCTAGAAAATGCTTGTCCTCACCGAGGCGTAGAGCTGCACAAGGGAAAGGTGCATGGCGATCGGCTAGCTTGCCCCTACCACGGCTGGGAGTTTAGCGGCAGTACGGGCGAGTGTGTCAATGTGCCTTACCTGCCCAAGGCGCAAAAGCTGCCCTGTGCCCAAGCGCAAACTTTCGCCATTCAAGAGAAATACGGTTTGGTTTGGGTGTTTCCGGGCGATCGAGCTTTGTCTGAGCTTCAGCCGATTCCAGACGCTAAAGAATTTGAAGATCCAGATTGGTTGATGGTTCCGGTTACAGCTCACTTTAAGGCACATTTCTCGATCTGCAATGAAAATGCCATGGACGTGTTTCATGGCGTTTTGCATGAGGACTTGCAGGGCTGGTTTGATCCGGTCTTAACGGATTTGAAGGAAACTGAGTCTATGGTTCGTGCTGAATATCAGGTGTCCTATAAAGGTCAGATGGCGAAGTTCTTGGGGCTGACCGATCGCGCCGATCAGGTGACAACTCTGCCGATCGCCATTCAGTACAGCTATCCCCACTACGCTACTTCTCTTCAGGGCATCTCGGCGCTGTATCTCATGCGGCTCCCCATTAGCCCTGTCGAAAGCCGATCTTTTGCCTTGTTCTTTTTCAAGGTGCGTCTGCCAAAGTGGGTTTTGCGATCGCTAAGACCTGTTCTAAGTTGGGCAATTCCCAAATTTTTGCTGCAACGATTCCTCGATCAAGATATCGACATGATGGAAAGCGAACAGCAGACCTATCTTAAGAATCCACAGCGACGCTATGTAGAAATTAATCCCGCTATTATTGCGCTTCAGCGATTGATCGTTCGGCAATATGAGCAATTCCAGCAGTCAAGCCAGCAGTCAAGTATGTCGCCTAGTCCGCACCCTCCTATAGGCTCTCAGATATCTGAAGATGCACCTCTGGCTAGAGACCTACCTAGAGCCGAAAACCTGACTGTGACCGAGCCGGAGCAAGTTGTAGGGGGATCTGTACGATGAGTGGATAATGTTCTGAGTTTGATTATTTTTCTGAAACAACGTAAGTTAAAACACGATCTTCGTGAGTGTGACTGTAGCGTAACTGTACCAGCGACAGCATCCGGCATAGTTCATCCATGGGAAGATTGGGGACATATTTTCTGCTTACGCTGGGTTTATGCCAGGGGTGCAGAAATGTCGGTTTCCGTGGAAAAGCCCTAGCGGCGAAATCGCAGTTGTGGACAAAATCACAGTTGTGCATCTCTCTCTCATCTAGCGTTGAACTCAATCGGGGCATCTAACCCTACCGAGGCATCTGCTGTTGAGCTAGAGGACTTTAAGTGACCTGAAAAGAAGGTGAGAGGAGTAGTTTACTGTGCAAGTTGTTAAGGAATATGTTCAGCGCTGGTATGAGAGCGGACTAGCCCCCGATGAATATCTCTGCCATGGGATGAAAGAGGGAAATCTGGTTGAAATCGAAGAGGCAGAAACGGGTGTTCGTAGAACCGTTCTAACTTTTTGTACCAATGATGTTCTAGGACTTGTCCAAAACAAAGCGGTACAGCAGGCGGCGATCGATGCCATTTTGCAATACGGCACTTCCAATAGCTCCACGTCGGTTTTGAGCGGTCGCATTGATCTACACCGAGAGCTTGAAGCAGAAATTTCGGCTTTTAAGCATCTGCCCCATACGCAGCTCTTTTTGAATGCCTGGATGGCGATATTGCTCCCTTGCCTCAGATGATTGACATCTTGTCGGACTATCCCGGCAGCGTTTTGCTGATGGATGAGGCGCACGCCAGCGG
>CASBQM010000333.1 GCA_949127645.1 Synechococcales cyanobacterium PMM_0036 | reverse complement strand
GCATTGGGCATCCTGCGGATGTTCATTTTCACCCACACTACCAATCGGCTTGATATGGCGCTCTCAGCGCAGCTATTCCGGCATCTGCTGCGGCTTCCTCTGTCCTACTTTGAAGCGCGGCGGGTAGGAGACACCGTGGCACGGGTGCAGGAACTCGAAGAAATCCGCCAATTCCTCACCAGTACGGCGCTGACCGTGGTGCTAGACAGCATCTTCTCGGTGGTTTATCTGGTGATGATGGGATACTACAACATTCAGCTCACGGGCGTTGCTCTAGGAGTCATCCCGATGTTTGCCATTCTGACGCTGATTGCTACGCCAATCCTCAGAACCTGGCTGAATGAGACCTTTAACCGGAGCGCCGACAGCCAATCTTTTCTAGTAGAAACCATTACCGGAATTCATTCGGTGAAAGCCCATGCTGCCGAGAAAACTACCCGCGATCGCTGGGAAGGTCTCTACGCCCGCTTCATTCGCACGGGCTTCAAGGCTTCGACGACGGCAAATGTCAGCAACCACATTGGCGACTTTCTCACCAGCATCTCGGCGCTGCTAATTCTGTGGTTTGGGGCGCAGTTGGTGATTAAGCAACAGTTGACGATCGGTCAGCTTGTAGCATTCCAGATGCTTTCCGGTCGGGTGACGGGTCCCTTATTACGCCTAATTCAGCTTTGGCAGACGCTTCAGGAGGTGCTATTGGCAGTCGATCGCATTGGCGATATCCTCAACGTTGCCCCTGAGTCAGAACCCGGCACTGGGCTGACTTTACCTCCCCTGCGAGGTCAGGTTGCCTTTGATCAAATCGTCTTTCGCTACAACGAAGAGCAGGAGCCAATTTTGCGCGGCGTGTCTTTCAATGCCGATCCTGGTATGTTTGTCGGCATCGTTGGGCGTAGCGGTTCGGGCAAAAGCACCCTCTCTAAGCTGATTCAGCGGCTCTACCAGGCAGAATCTGGGCGGATCTTAATCGATGGCTTTGATATCAAGAGTGCCGATCTTGCCTCACTCAGACCGCAGATTGCCGTAGTGCTGCAAGAGGACTTCCTGTTTAACGGCTCGGTATTGGAAAACATCACCTTCGGCAATCCGGATGTGTCGCCAGAGCAGGTGATCGAGGCGGCGCGGATGGCGGTCGCCCACGACTTTATCTGCGACCTGCCCCACGGCTATGAAACCAACGTAGGCGAACGCGGTACTTCGCTTTCGGGCGGTCAGCGTCAGCGGATTACCCTAGCGCGGCTATTCCTCTCCGATGCGCCGATTTTGATTTTGGACGAAGCGACTAGCCACCTGGATGCTGAAACCGAACAGCAGGTGTTAGAGAACCTTAAGCGCATTTCTCAAGACCGGACGATGTTTTTGATTGCTCACCGCTTTGCGCCCCTTAAAAAAGCCGATCTGATTCTGACGATGGAGAAGGGCGTGATCGTCGAGCGCGGCACTCATGATGGCTTGCTCAACCAGAAAGGGTTGTATTGGTCGCTGTATCAACGGCAGCAAGCTTCAGTTTAGAGAGATTTAAGAGAGATAAAGTTCGGTCTAGATTTGCATTTGATGTAGGCATCTTTCTAAATGATCGATGCCTAGAGATTTGATGCTTAGGGACTTGATGCTTAGGGACTTGATGCTTAAAGACTTGATGAGTTCTCCGTATGCAGAATACTTGAAGCATCTGCATACAGCTTTTCAAATAGATTTAAGAAATGCGCTCCGCAAAAATGATTAGAACGGTACGAAGTTTGCAGAGAAACTTCACTGAGAATTTATTTAGTAACTTATTCAAATTAATCTTCAGTAAGTTTACGGCTTTTTTTACAAATTTGTCTAATTCTATTTCAAACTGTACGTGAAGCTGCTTAGAGCTATGGAACGGCTTCTGCTGCAAAGCAGAGGTTGGATACATAGCGGCTCAGCTTTTGAGGACGATCGCCCTATCTAAGGCGATCAAGGGTGCGAACAGTAATGTTTACACGAGTGTACAAGGAGATGTTTGCTTTTAAAGTGCTAAAGACAAGGCGCTAAAAACTCATACTGACTTCACCTATGCAAGCTTTAATAGCAGCTCGATCGCGCACCGTGACAGGCTGTTTTCCCATTCTTCATGCTAGCAATAGCTATCTAAAGCGCTTAACTATCAGGCAAAAAACATTCATTCCTGAAAGACTTTTCTTCTTTTGATTTTTTGGCGGCTGAGGTTGCCCAACTCGCTTCCATAACGGCATTCTCTGCTTAACAGCTATAGATGAATTCCTATCAAGTTGCGGCAGCAGTTTGAGCCAAATTTCCTAACCTAACGTGCTTCTACCTCACATCTCATTCAAAACTTTACGAACGGTTAAACCATGGCAGATACTGACATCCTGAGATTGACAGATGCTACAAACAACCAAGCATCTTTTGCCCTCTACACTACCCCTGTTGATGCAACTAAGGGACTATCAATCACCTTCGACTTCTTCTCATACGGTGGAGTCAGCGGCTCAAGCGGTAGAACGAGTGGTGGTGATGGCATTGGGTTCTTCTTGATTGATGGCACAGCATCGCCCACAAAGCCCGGTGGGTTTGGGGGTTCGTTAGGCTATGCTCAAAACCTCACTACCACAGGGTTGGCTGGAGGGTACTTGGGTGTCGGATTCGATGAATTTGGCAACTACTCCGCCGCTACAGAAGGGCGCATTGGGGGTTCAGGCACAATTCCTGACGCTATTGCAGTTCGAGGTAGCGCAGCCACGCTCTACAAGTATTTGGATGGAAAGTCGGTACCTGTCACCTTAGATAATCCGGGTATTCAAGCCACTCGTGCAGACTCTCGCAGACACGCTCAAGTCGATTTAACACCCGCAGGGTTGCTCACAGTACAGATTGATTTGAACAATGATGGTGACTTTCTGGATGCTGGAGAGAAGCCGATCGATGCTTTAAACGTGGTTGCAGCAGGAAACGGCGCACTCCCCAGCACGTTTAAGTTTGGTTTCGCCGCCTCAACGGGAGCAGCCACCAATATCCACGAAGTGGGTAACTTCAAAGTCACAACCTCAGATGGAACGCTATTGCCTGGTAATTTTAGAGATGGTCTCTTGATCACAGGTAACGGTACTGGATCAACAACTGGAGTCCTAACAGGCTCAACGGGGGGCGACACTATCGTGGGAGGCGGAGGCTCAACTTCAACCGGAAATACAGGAGCCGATCGCTTTGTTTTCGCTGGCACCAGCAAAGCTGCGGCTCTGAAAAGCTCCACAGTCAGCAAGCTGAGTAAGGTGACTGACTTCAACTTTGTGCAGGGCGATCGTTTTCAGCTCGACTTTGACAATAACCTCAATACATCCCAACGACCCAAAGGCTTGTCCTATGCAGGTAAGGTTAAAGCCAGCAACCTGACAGCAGCGGCTAAACTTGCCTACGCAGATAAGAACGTAGCTAAGCAAGGAAACCAGGCTCTTAAGGGAGATGAGGCGCTGTTCTTTAAATTTGGTAACCGCACCTATCTATCTGTTAATGATAGTAAGGTGTCCTTTGCAGCTAAGTCTGATTTGGTTGCCGATGTGACTGGCATTCAGTTCAAGGCAGGTGATGTCAAAAAAGCGTCTCTATCGGTTGGTAATTACTTTGTCTAATGCGGCTGATCTGCGGCGTTGACAGGTAAGCTCAGTTTCTCTGTTAACTTCCTGTCAACAGCTAAGCGATCGCTCATGATGGGCGATCGCTTTAATCTTTTATAGGACTTACGCACTGTACGAAGGAGTCAGGTTGTGCATCAACGTAAATACGTCGTTTCAGCGTTTTGTGAATTTCCCTTTTGAGGCTGAGATCGGTTGGCAAGGAACAGGAAAAATCAGCTCAAAGGGCTGAAATCCACACCCGCTATTTTGGCTTTTCTGTCAATGCGT
>CASBQM010000332.1 GCA_949127645.1 Synechococcales cyanobacterium PMM_0036 | reverse complement strand
TGCTTTGAGGAAACCTTCAATGATGACTTTTCGCTTTTTATAGATAATCGGTCATTTTTGCTAATCACCTATGCTAAAAAATTGATGCAAGACCCTGTATCGAACAAGGGTATCCAATCAATTTCTTGAGCAGCTTACACAACCCGCTTGGAGCGGATTGTCAAAAATTTTATGTTGAGTTTGAGGTTATTTACAGCCGCTAAAGCGCACCGTTACACGGCTTAAATCTCTGGTAGAGGAGGTATGTTGCGGTCGCCTTCAATACGAACCTAACCACAACAACATAACTCAATCGCTTCATTCTCCAAGGCATCGATTGAGGGATACTCTAGAGTGGCGATCGGTTTGGTGGGGGCGGCGTAACACTGCATGGCGATCACTAATCCTGCTCTAATATCAAAAGGGGCGATCGCTTAAATCTGCAATGCGATCAATTGGACAGGAAGTTACAATTCAAGATAGGTCTGTGACGCGAATCAACAACTCCTATGAGCATTAGCCTCAATCCCGATCAAGAACGCCTCATTGAAGCCAAACTTCAATCGGGTAAATATCGCTCCGCCGAGGAAGTGATTGAACTAGCCTTCCGCTTGCTAGATGAGTACGATCGCGCTGATGCCGAATGGGTTGAGGAAGTGCGCGAGAAAATTGACGCAGCGATGATAGCCTCAACACATACCCCGCCCATTGACGGCGAAGCATTTGTCAATCAAATCCTAGAGCGGTTCTAGCAAGCAGGTTAGGCATAGGCATGATGCGTTATGTTATCAACATTCTTGCCAGCCGAGATCTGAACGAAATTGCTGACTACTTCGCCGAGAATAGCCTTGAAGCAGGAGAGCGCTTTTTTCTTGCTTTCAACCGAAAATGCTAACAACTTGTTGCTTTCCCAAATAGCGGCAAAAGCTATGCCTTTATTCGTTCCGACCTCCGAGGAATATCTTTGGAAAAGTACGTCATTTTCTACAGGATTTTGGATGACGGAATTGAAATTCTGCGCGTAGTGAGCGGTCGTCGTGACTTTCCATCTCTTTTCAAAGAGTCCAATTAAAATACTGTCTTGCCACCCCGAATAATCTACTCTCCAACGCATCAATTGAGAGATACTTCAGAAGGGCGATCGGTTTGATGGGGAAACATTGCATGGCGATCGCTTCATTCTCTAACGCATCGATCGGGAGATACTTCAGAGAGGCGATCGCTTTGGTGGAGGCGGCTCAACATGCATGGCGATCGAGTTTTCTATCGCATCAGAATTTGAGTCAACAACTCTGGTGTAATGCGAAAGCCAGCTTTATTGATCAGATCATCGATAACAGACTGTAATGACTCAATTTCACCCACCTGTTTAGCACGCAACAAGATTCCCAAAATCCCTGTTACTTTCAATCCTAGAGATTTAGCAACTTTTCTGCCCTCACGCTCATCTAGAAGTACCCAATCTGCCTTAAGTTCAATAGCAAGCGCGATCGCTTCAGCTTCTCCTCGATCCAGTGTTTGTTTCAAAAGCTGAGTAAGGGGTTCGTTACTTACCTCTTGACTCTGAATCCAACCCGATGAAATTGCCTCACGCATGGCTTGAGAACCTGGGCGCTCTTCACTAACTTTCAGCTCATCCAGTACAGCATTGGGAACCAAAATCTCACCAAACTGCTGATGCAAAAGCGTAAGCCGATTGACAATCGCCAAATTGAGAATGGGTGAAGTGTTACTCACTATGGGCATAGCTTAAGTCGTCATCCAATTCCGCAAAACCATAATGTCGCGCAACTCCACGACGAGATAGCAAAAGTCCAAACTCATATTTATCCATTTCAGCCAATTCTCTTGCTTTACCAAAAGAGAGGATATCTTGTGTATAGAGCGCAACTGCTAATTCCCAACGCAACTCTTGCTCGATACGCTGTTCCGGTAAGCGAAGTGCTTGCACAATAGAATCAGAAATTGAGATTTGTAGTCCCATATTCTTCAGGGTCAAAATGATTCATCTACTATCATGATAAACCAATAGCCTACAGTCGTTAGCTTGGCGATCTTGGCGCGGTTCAATGAGAGATACTTCAGGGGGGCGATCGCTTTGGTGGAGGCGGCGCAGCATTGCATGGCGATCGCTCACGTTAAAATAGGGAGACTTAAATCGAGGTCACGCCATGACAGTTTCACAACCCTGCCACAGCAAAGAATAATTTGCTCGACGTGGAGCTTCTATCAGTCAGTCAGAGGATGATCTCTCAAAAGTGTTCGGACTGTTGACTGGTATTGATAAAACTATTCGACCCATGGAGATTTCTAAATGATGAAGAGCTTGATGACCTTATTAATAGTCTTTTCGATGAGCTTGCAGACTAAGCTAGCTCTCGCACAAAACGATCCAGACTATCAAATTGAGGTTGAGACCAATACCATTTGTAGCTTTATTAACGCCAATAATGTCAATATTCGACAGGCACCCAATACCCGATCATCTATTATTACCCAACTGAACCGTGGGGATGGTGTGAGAGCTACGGGACGAACAGGAAGCTGGGTTCAACTGGCGGCGCGCGATTCTGGTCAGCCTCCTCGATCTCACTACACTCCCCTGCAAGGATGGGTTTTTAATCAATACATCAACGGTTGTTCTGAAGATCAGTTCGATCGCTGGAGAAAATAGTCCTCCATAGATGGGTTTGTTTGTGGCAATCTATCTACAGGACATCTCTTGTCACAGATGACATGACCGAGTAGGGTTAGTTGGCATCCAGTAAACCGCCATCTAGCAACTTGTCTATGTCTCTCCAAGTTTACGGCATCTCCAACTGCGGCACCTGCAAAAAAGCGTTTCAGTGGCTTGCTGCCAATCGCGTCGAGTACCAATTCATCGATACGAAAATCCATCCGCCTGATCGCCTCACGATCGCCAACTGGGTGCAAACCCTCGGCTCAAAACCTATGCGCAATACTTCAGGACAGTCTTATCGCGCCCTAGGCGAAGAGAAGCAGACTTGGACAGAGGAACAGTGGATTGCGGCTTTTGCTCAGGATGCCATGCTGCTAAAGCGACCGCTGTTTGTCAAAGATGGCAAGGCAGCAATGGTGGGGTTCAAAGATGGCGCGATCGCCGAAATATTGGCTCACTCATGAGTTGTGTAACTCAAAATCATTTCCTGCCGTAGAAGTTCGATCGCCTCCACATAATCTGGCGTTGCTTCACCGCCCACTCGACAGGCTTCTCGATCGACTGCTAACAGGTCTTCGCCCCAGATGACTTTGCCGAGTTCGATGGTTTCACCCCGATCGGGCTTCCAGTCGCGGCTGACAAATTTGCGATCGCCATCCACCACCGCTCCGTCAAACAAATGCCCGATCGTAAAGTAGACATCTTGCAACACGAGCGGCACAGAGGGACGGTGAAGCTGACCGCGAGAGTTGGCGCTACGGGCTTTATAGCGCGATCGGGGAAAGAGTCCGTAGAGATTTTTTAGCGAGGCAGAAATCAGCGGCGCGTCTTTGAGCAGGGTGCGCTTGAAGGCACTGATACTAATCCGGCAATCCACTTCTTGTAGGAGAGCTGGAGCAAACATGGATGAAAATCGCACGGGATGAGGCGATCGATTCGCATATTCCTTGAGCGGCAGCGTGTCGGCATCAATCACCTGCATTCCGTCATCCAGCAGAGCATACAGCCCATTGCGGCTGGCAATTAGCTCTAGCGAAACGGGTGAACAAACGCCTTCAACAATCAGGATTTCTGCGTTAGGGCTGACCTGTCGCAAGCCGCTCAACACGGCTGCCAATATACCCATACTCACCGTCACAGGCGGGCTGACGGGATAGCCCAAATTTGGTTTCACCAAAATTCGCTGGGCGCTTTGTGCCGATGGGGGCGGCTGATAGACAAAATCAGCGGTATTGGCAACTTGTGGCGATCGGGCTTGTGGCGAT